>DATEMI010000298.1:0-10998 GCA_035275665.1 Terriglobales bacterium
TCAAGGTCATCGACGAGAAACTGCGGGGCTATTCCCGTAACCTTCGTTTCACCACGAACTGCTACTGTTGCCATGTCATTCCTCCACCAGGCCTGCGGCACTCAAGTCTATAAGCTCCATAGCCTGGAAAATTTCAGGCTCGGTACGTTCTTCGTTTGACGACACTCCTTCAGCGAACTAACATGCTCCGCGCAATTTGGAGGTCTATATGTCTCTTGAGGGAAAGACTGCTCTGATCACGGGAAGCTCGCGCGGGATCGGCCGCGGCATCGCGTTGAAATTAGCAGAACAAGGCGCCCGCGTCGCCGTACATTACTACCGCAATCTCGAAGCTGCGGAAACCACGCTGGACCAAATCGGGAAACTCGGCCCTTCGGGAATTCTAGTTCAGGCCGACGTATCCAAGCCGGAAGAAATCCGCCGCATGTTTCAGCAGGTACGCGCCGAATTCAAGTCGCTGGATATTTTCGTCGCCAACGCACGCCCTGAGGCTCCGACGTTCTACCAGGCTCCGATGGAGATCACGCTCGACAAGTGGGACACTGCCGTCGATTCCCAAGCCAAGGCGTTTCTCGTCGCTGCGCGCGAAGCGGCGCCCATCATGTCCAACGGCGGACGCATCGTCGCCATCTCCTTCGCGCCCGGCGGACGCTTCGGAAGCTGGCAGCCCTGGGTCGCGATGGGCGCAGCCAAAGCTGCCATGGAAGTTCTGGTGCGCTATTTTGCAGTAGCTCTGGCGAGCCGAGGCATCACCGTGAACACCATCAGCCCCGGCTGGATCGAAGACAGCGTTCTGAACAGCCTGCCGGAAGCGTTCCAAAATGGTCTTCGCGATTGGCAGGAGCGCGGATGGACTCCCATGGGCCGTCTCGGAACGCCAGCCGACATCGGCAATGCCGTCGCCTTGATCTGCTCCGAGCAAGCAGCGTGGATTACAGGTCAACTCATTGACGTAGACGGCGGCGCCTCATTGGTCGACGCCCATCTCCCGCTGGAGTTCCAAGGCATAGCCCGACAAGCCAAAGCTGCGGCGTGATATGGGAGTTGGTTTCGAGCTTGGAAAGCATATAAGGCCGGTGCCCGGAATTGAATCATGCATCTTGCGAAGAGCGACGATCTCGTTTTTGTTCCAAAATGGAAATAAATTCTCTGGTGGCTGCCTGTTCGGTTTGCGGAATTCTCCGTTATCGGCGCCTAAGGAGTTGAGAATACGAGAGTTGATGCCGAATTCCCTAGATTCCCTGCAGGGTTCCCTGCCTCGGGAGATATTTTGCAAATTTAGGGCAGAAAACAACGATTTTTCTATTTATTCCAAATTCGCGCCTGCAATACTCTCTGTTCTTTTGAGGCGGACGGTCCAGAACGTCGCAACTTGAAAACTTTTCCATAACCGACTCGCGTCAGCTACGTCAAAACTTCTATCCGAGGAGGACGAATGCTGGCGGATCTGCGGGACGCGATGCGGCAATTGCGAAAGGCGCCTGGATTTACCACGACAGCTCTGGTCACACTGGCGCTGGGAATCGGAGCGACAACGGCGATCTTTACGCTGGTACATCAGGTGATGTTGAAGTCGCTGCCAGTCACCAATCCCAGTGAGCTGTGGAGGATCGGCGACAAGGATCGCTGCTGCAACTGGGGTGGCTATACGCAGGGTGACGAGGGAGACTTTGCCTTGTTCTCCTTCGAGGCGTACCGACATTTTCGCGAGCACACGCCCGAATTCGTCGATCTGGCGGCACTGCAGGCCGGCAACGCGCAGCTTGGCGTCCGTCGAGTGGGATCGCAGGCCCCGGTGGACACGCGCAATGGACAGTATGTCTCTGGGAATTTTTTCCGGACCCTGGGCATCCAGCCCTGGATCGGACGAACGTTCACCGACGATGACGACAAAGAAGGTGCGCCGCCTGTGACTGTCATGAGCTACCGCATATGGCACGACAAGTACGGATCTGATCCGTCCGTAGTTGGCGCCGGCTATCAGATCAACGGACATCCGTTCACCGTGATTGGCGTTGCTCCGCCCGGATTTTTCGGAGCGAAGCTGGCGGGGTGGGGCATGCCGGACTTCTGGCTTCCCTTGACGACCGAGATATTGATCGACGGAGTCGACGGAGAGAAGCCCCGGCTGAAAACGCCACAGTCGAACTTCCTGGACCTGCTCGGAAGAGTGCGTCCGGGAGTTAACCCGAAGTCGCTGGAAGCGGAGCTGAGAGTGGAATTTCACAATTGGCTTGCCGGTCATGTTCCCGATATGGAACCGGGCGAGAAGGCGCTCTGGCAACAGCAGACGGTGCATCTGGTTCCCGGCGGCGCTGGCGTGACCGCCCTTCGTGACGAGTATCAGGATGGACTGAAGCTGCTTCTCATTGCCGCTGGATGCGTACTGCTGGTCGCATGTGGGAATCTGGCGAATCTGATGCTCGCTCGCGGGTTGAAGGATCGCGGACAAACGTCGATACGAGTGGCATTGGGCGCCTCACGCGCGCGAATCATTCGTAAATCCTTGGTCGAGTGCGTCATGCTCGCGGCCATAGGCGGAGCCATGGGCATCGGCGTAGCCTATGCGGGAACCAGGTTGATGCTGCATCTGGCTTTTGCAAATGCCGGCCGCGATAACTTCGTGCCGATCAGCGCGACTCCATCTATGCCCGTGCTGTTGTTCACGCTGGGCGTGTCGGTTCTTACGGGGATCATTTTCGGGATCGCGCCGGCATGGGTGACCTCTCATGCCGACCCGGTTGAGGCTCTTCGCGGGGCGCAGCGTTCGGTTGGTGGCGGCACCTCGTGGGCGCAGAAGTCGCTGGTTATCGCGCAGGGAGCGCTCTCCGTCGTGCTGCTCTCGGCGGCAGCGCTGCTCGGCCAGAGTCTGCGGAACCTTGAGCGCCAGAATTTTGGATTCGAGATGCAGGGCCGGTATATCGCGTGGATTAATCCCAGTTTGGGAAATTATAAGGCCGAGCAGATGGAACCGTTATATCGGCAAATCAACGATCGCCTGCGCTCCATTCCCGGCGTGCGCTCAGTCACAGAGGCACTTTATGCGCCGATGTCGGGCGATAGCTGGAACAATGGCGTTCGCATCGAGGGTCGTCCTGAACCACCGCCGAAGGCCGATACCGGCTCGGGATTTGCCCGGGTCATGCCGGGCTTCTCCGATACCATCGGCTCCAAAATCGTACTGGGGCGCCCGATCAGCGAAGAGGACACCGCATCAACACGGAATGTAGCTGTAATCAATGAAGCGTTTGCGAAGAAGTTCTTCAAAGACCAGAACCCCATCGGGCAGCATTTTGGGCCCGGCAAGATCAAGTATTCGGCAACCTACGAAATCGTCGGAGTCGTGAAGGACATTCGCTACATGACCTGGGGCATGAAAGAGCCGGTGCGTCCGATGTACCTGCTGCCCGAGGCACAGGTTGCGCGGTGGGACGATCCAGCTTACGCAAGTGGGGAATCCGGGTCGCACTTGTTGAACGACATCGTGATCTGGGCGCCAGGATATCCGCCGGGCATGGAAGACCGCGTGCGCAAGGCGCTGGCGAGCGTCGATCCCAATTTGGTTCTGTATGGGGTCGATCCTTATGAGCAGGTCGTGAGCGGCCAGTTCCAGCCGGAAAAAATGATCGCGACGCTGACCTCGCTCTTCGGTGTGCTCGGCCTGATCCTGGCTTCGGTCGGACTGTATGGAGTGTTGGCCTATATGGTCGAACAGCGGACGAGCGAGATCGGTCTGCGTATGGCGCTGGGCGCGGATCGAGGGCAAGTTACAAAAATGGTGCTGCGTGGAGCTTTCCTGCAGATCGGCATCGGATTGGCTATTGGCATTCCTGCAGCGATCGGCGCCGGCAGGCTCATGACAGCTCAGTTATTCGGCGTCAAGCCATGGGATCCGATCATGCTCGCACTGGCTGTACTCGTGCTTGGCCTGGCGGCAGTGCTGGCGTCGGCGATTCCGGCGCGGCGTGCCGCAGGCGTCGAGCCGATGGTCGCATTGCGAAATGCGTGATTACGCATCAGCGGTGGATTTGATCCGGCTGTTCTGGCGCAAGTGACGGCCCTTAGACTCAGCTGTTGGAAGAGCTGTACTTCTCTTCTTCCTGCACAAGGCTTGCCTCACCGCGCGACAACCCAAAGTGCGCCGGCAGTGGGAGATCCTCTCTCTTGCCCGCGCTTTTGCGGAATTTGTCTGCTATGATTTCGAGCTAAATTCAACAACTCTACCGGCCATGGGACACTCTTCTTTTTCTGCTCCGTTTCCAGGGGAAGCTTCGCTAGTTCTGTTTTGGGATTGCCCGCTCTCGTGCGGCGAAGGAAGCCGAGACACTCCGTCCAGTCCGGAAGGCCAGCACAAGGAGCATGCGGGCGGACGCAAAACCGGTGGTCGGCGGGTGCTGCTGATCGGCAGATTTCGCGAATTGGCGCTCTATCGGGCCGAAGTGCTGCGTATGCATGGATTCCGGGTGAGCACTCCAGCTACTCTGGCAGGTGCGATGGACGCGGTACGCCGGCGAGAGTTCGATATCGTTGTGCTCAGCTACACTCTGCCCAGTGACTTGGTAGAAGAGCTCGCCGAGCAAGTCCGGCAGTATTGCCCAAGCTGTCCGTTGATCGCGATCTCCGATAACCGCAGCATCGATAAAAAAATCTTTCCTGACGAGACCGCCTTTGCCGAGGATGGTCCGGCGGCTTTGATCGCGGCTCTTCGCCGCGTTTGTCACGATGTAAGCTGACGCGGTGCGTTTGGGCGAGAAAACGGTTTCTCGCGTACAATTTCGGCGTGGACCAGCCGGTAAAGATTCACATCGAGCGCATTCAGCGGCAGATTGAAGAATTAACGGCTGAGATTCCGAACCAATCTGACCTGGTGGCGCGCCAGGAAGCCGAATCGCAAATCCGATCTCTCCGTCTCGCCTTAGCCCATTTTCAGCTCGCACTCCAGATCGAGGAAGAGATTCAGCGGGCTCGCACCAAAAGCAAGCCCTAACGTCCGCCGTAAATGCTGCGAGAGTTGCTCTTCAGCTACTCTCGCCCGAGCCCCTAGTCAGTCCGAGTTACGATGCGATTCCTTTTTGCTTCTGCCGACCTGAATTCTAAAATTGGAAAATGCGTTCTGTTCCCTTTTTGGCATTCAAGGCTGGTTTGGCGGGTACAATCCTGGTGGTGATCGCGGGGTGCGGCGGCACCGGTTCGACGTCCGCCAATACCAGCTTGTCAGCTCCTGCGCCTGCGACCGCGTCAAATTCCGCGCCGGCTGGCTCGAGTAGTTCAGCCGCCTCAACTCCAGGATCTTCCAGCACAGTTGCGCCGCCCCCATCGGGCTCCTCTAATGCGAGCCCGAATCCATCACCGAGTCCGACGCCTACTTCTGCAGGCACTACGATCAGCGGCATCGAGCAGATGTCCGGCTGGGATTCGTGCGATACCTGTTCGGGAGGCGGAACTATTGCCTATTCGATGGCGCCGGGACTCAGCTATCCTCAGCCAGGCACAACACAGTTCTCGCTGGCGCAGGGAGCGTCGTGGGCGCATGCCCTGTGGTGGAAGCGGTTGGGCAACGATCCGAATCCTTCGCATTTCGTGCTCACTCTCGACCAGTACATGGAGAATCCTGGCGCGTCGTTCGGCATTGAGTATGAAGCAAATCAGCTTGTCGATGGCGAGTGGTACGACTTCGCCACACAGTGCTCGTTTGGCTATGGAATCTGGCAACTGTGGGATCCGGCCAATCAGAAATGGGTTCCCACTTCGGTACCGTGCGTGAAGCCTGCCCCTTCAACTCACACGCAAGTGCGACTCGAATTTCAACGCAGCAACGGCCGCGTACTTTTTGTCTCGATTGGCACCAACGGAAATGTCGTACCGGTAAACATGGCGTTCAATCCGCAACCATTAAACGGTCTCAGCGGCGATTTCGGCGTGCACATTCAACTGAACGCCAATGCTAATCCTGATCCATATTCAGTATGGGTGCATGATCTGACGCTGAATTATTGGTGAAGAGCTTCTTAGCTGCTCAGGTTCTAACCTCCTGGGCTGCTGAGCTTCTACGCTGTCAAGTTTCCAGGCACAGCGACGCTATTTGTACCAGCGCGAGAGAGCCTGGCACGATCGATCAATTCGCGCCTCAAATTCAATGCCTGAACTTGTCAGCTTTGGTGCCAGATTTCTAATTCGAAGGGAAACACCGCAACCAGCCGCTCCATCCAAATCTGCAGAAATCCCACATCTATTTCGGAGCAGCTTTCCATGCATCCGCACGTCTCACGCAACTCAGTTTATTTGGCGGCGGTTTATCCCGCGTTAATTCTTGCTCTTCTTTTCTGGACCGGATGCGGCGGCACGAGTACAAGCAGCTCCTCGACTCCTACCGCCGGCAATAATCCTTCGACCGGAGGCTCGCAGCCAGGCAGTGGGAGCGGCGGCTCTGGCGGGAGCAGCGGGATGGGAGGTACAAGCGCTGGCTCCGGCGGGAGCAGCGGAACCTCGGGAAGTTCGGGCGGGACCGGAGGCTCCAGTGCGGGAACCAGTGGCGCCGCTTTTTTGTATGTTTCTATTGCGATCGATGCCGCTCGTATTGGCGGCTACAAAGTCGATTACAACGGCGCGTCCTTGACACAAGTTCCGGGGTCGCCATTTAACGAGCAAGGCGGAACGACACCCGGCGTGCTGGCCGTGAACAAGAACTTCGTCTTCGGATCGGAAGCGCACATTTCCACCACCTCATCGTCCAGCAGTTCAGCGATCATCACTAGCTTCCGGCCGGACTCAACCACCGGCGCTCTAACTCAAGTTGGAACGCTCACTCTCCCCAACAATAATCAAGCTGCGCTTTTTGCGGAATCGAGCGGGCACAATCTTTATGTGATCGACAGCTCAGCCAATATTCTGACTTTCCTCATTAATTCTGACGGAACGCTCACCAACACCGGCTCCAGCCTTCACCTCGCCGACGGTATCAGCTCGCTCGCGGTAAGTCCGAACGGACAACTCGCCTATGCGGTCGCCTACAACGGCACTTTCAAAACGGGATTTACCGACGAATTGATTGTTCTCAACCGCGACCAGAACTCCGGCAAGCTGACGGTAAACCATCAGGTAAATAGCAATCAGCATCTTTCTGAGTTGCAATTTGATCCCTCGGGCAAATATCTCCTGATACTTTCCAGCTCCTCTGATCACATCAATGTCTACTCGGTCGATTATTCGACCGGAGACGCGAGCCCTGTCGCCGGCTCTCCCTTTGCAGTAACCCGCGGTTCATCGGTTCCGAATTCTTCCGACTTCGCCCGGGCGTTCCGCCTCGATCCTTCGGGCAAGTTCGTTTATGTGCTAAATGCCAACGGCGCGGATCCAAAACCGGAATACGTATCTGTCTTCTCGCTTGCGGAGGCAACCGGCACGCTGGCTCCTGTGCAACAGTTCGACATGACGCCAGGAACGACTCCCGTGGCTCTTGTCGTGGATCCTTCGTTGATCTTCGTCGTGAATACGAATTCGGGATTCACTCCCAGTAATCTCGACGTGCTCCGGCGAGATGCCAACACCGGCATGCTGAGTGCGGGCGCAAGTCCGACGACGGTACAGCAGAGCGCTCTCGGGCAAGCCGGTGAGGTGCAGTTCTAGTCTTTACGAGAGTACCGACGCATAGAAATCAGGATAACTGTGGTCTCGTTGCCACCCGCTGTCGCAGATCGTTCTGTATATTTGCGGAGTGATCAACAAGCATTCTGCCTATGCAGCGGCGCTACTTCTTTTCGTTGGCTTCGTCTGCGCTAAGGCCCACTGTGCTTCCAGCTCTAAGTGGATTCTCACCTGGCACGACGAATTCAACGCCGCCGATGGCACTCCGATCGATTCCCAAAAATGGACGGCGGAGACTGGCGGCAATGGCTGGGGCAACAACGAACTCGAGTACTACACCAGCAGTCCGCGCAACGCTCGCCAGGAACACGGTTCATTGGTGATCGAAGCCATTCGAGAGCCCTATGCCGGCGCCGATGGCGTGAAAAGGGACTATACGTCGGCTCGTCTGAAGACTCAGGGCAAGTTTTCGCAAGCCTATGGTCGCTTTGAAGCTCGTATCAAAATGCCGCGAGGAAAGGGAATGTGGCCGGCATTTTGGTTGCTGGGCGATGACATCGACGCTGTGCATTGGCCAAACTGCGGCGAGATCGACATTGTCGAGAACATCGGAATAGAGCCGTCAACGGTTCATGGAACCATTCATGGTCCGGGTTATTCCGGAGCGCACGGCATCGGCTCGCCTTTTGCCTTGCCCAAGAACAAACACTTCAGCGATGACTTCCATCTGTTTGCCATCGAATGGGAACCGCAGGAGATTCGCTTTTATGTCGACAAGTATCTTTATGCGACGCGCCGCCCTGCCGATCTTCCTGCCGGCACGAAGTGGGTGTATGACCATCCCTTTTTCATCATCCTGAACCTCGCGGTCGGTGGAAATTGGCCCGGCAATCCGGATGAGACCACGCAGTTTCCACAAAGAATGTTTGTCGATTACGTGCGCGTTTACCGCAGAGAAGACAAAACAAAGTAACGGAAGAGGGTGCTGCTGAGCCTGAGAATTGCGGTCGAGTTCGAAAACAGGAGCCGACCTGAGGGTTTCAAAAGAAGTTGTTAACTAAGCATCTGGGAAGTTCGTTGTTTGGGCAGAACGACAAATAGCCGAAGGGTGGTGCTAGTGTCCCAGATGCAAAAACTTCTGACATTCCTGCTGACCGCAGTTCTTGTATTTGCCTGGACCACATCCGCGCGAGCCTATCACCAGCAGCGGCCGACAGCTTCGCCGGCCTCTTCCCCGGTAGACGAAGACATTCAACCTACCCGCGAGCAACTTATTCGCCTCTTGCGTATGACGCCGAAGCTGACGTCGGTGGTCGCGCGTGATCCATCGCTGCTGGCGAATGAGCAATATGTAGCTGCCAACAATCCCGCTTTGGCAGAGTTTCTTCATCAGCATCCAGAGATTACGCGCAATCCCGAGTTCTACTTGTTTGCGAATCTTGGCGGTGACCGCCCAGGACGCGACGTACGCTTCGAACGAGAGGTTTGGCCGGAATTCAATGAACGGTATCACGAGTCATTTCTGAAGGGAACTGACGTGCTTGTTTTCCTCGTGTTCCTCTGCTTGCTTGGGTCACTTCTTTGGCTCATACGGATCTTTCTGGAGACCCGCCGCTGGAATCGCATCTTCACTCATCAGGGAGAAGCGCAAAACAAATTGTTGGACAAATTCGCTGGGAGTCAGGAGTTGCTCACATACTTGCAGTCGGAGCCGGGCAAGCGTCTTTGGGAGCCCGGCGCTGCAGCAGTCGGCTCAGGAGCCATATTTCCAAAGAGTCCAGCAGTGCCTGCGATTGCGCCGTTCCAGTTTGGAATCGTGTTTGTGATGCTCGGGATCGGGTTCCTGCGATTGGCCTCGCAAGGTATCGCCGACACAGCTCCTTTAACGATTTTTGGGGTTTTAGCACTCATGCTTGGTACTGGGCTTATTCTTTCTGCAGTTGCGTCGTGGGTAATGGCAAAGCATTTCGGGTTGCTACCCTCGAAGGCAGCTCATACGACAGAAGGCAGCGGCAATACATTGGTCGAATAATTCCCGTTTCGGATCTCGATATGAACACCTGGTTTGCAACCTGGGAATGCTCGCTTCCGCAAGTCTCCTCGACGGAGGTCACGTTGCCCGGCGATCTGTCGATGGATCACGATGCGTTCACGGCGTTTTATGAGCGCACTGCCCGCCCGCTGTGGGCATATCTGGCGCGTGTGTCGGGAAATCACGCTTTAGCCGACGATCTGCTGCAGGAGTGTTACCTGCGGTTTTTGAGCGCGCGCATCCCGGAAGACGAACTAGCCTGCCGTCGCTACCTATTCCGAATTGGAACCAATCTGATGCGAGATCATTGGCGCAGGCCAAGCCACACCGCGCTCGAGGATCTCCCGCAAGAGCCGGTTGCGCCACCTGATCCTATCCGTACAGAAGCGCTCGATGCGCAGCAAGTGCTCGCATCGGCGTTTCCCTTGTTGCGTCCACGGGAGCGCCAGTTGCTGTGGCTGGCCTATGCAGAAGGAGCCAGCCATCGGGAGATCGCGCAGATTATGGGGCTGCGCGAAACCAGCATTCGCATCCTGCTGTTCCGCGCGAGGCATAAGTTGGCAAGCGCTGTGCGCCGGCAAGCGGCGAACGCAAGGAGAGGTTTATGAGGTTGCGCGAATGCTCTCGAGAGCCTGAGTTATCCCAGGTACTGCGAGCGGGTTGCTGGCCTGCGGGATCCGATGCTGCACTGCGCGAGCATGTCGATCAATGCGAGTCTTGTCGCAGCACAGCCCTCATCGCGCAAATGTTGCGGGAAGATCGGGCCGAGGCGATTCGGGCAATGCCGTCCGCTTCTGCCGGCCTGCTCTGGTGGCGGGCGCAGATTCTTCAGCGTCAGGCGGCGATCCGCCGGGCTTCGCGTCCGTTACACGTCGCCATCACAGTGTCTCTGGTCATGTCGGCAGTCGTGGTTGCGAGCGTGTTGTTCAGCTTGCGTTCGCTCATTGCGGACTGGATTTCGGCAATGACTGCAGTTCCCGTTTCGGCACAGTTAGGCAGCGTTTCATCCCCAGGGGTCTCATCTCTGCCGCTGTTGTTTGTGCTCTTTGCGTTTACTGCTCTGGCCACGATCGGGGGTTTCGCCGTTTACGCTGCCGTTCATCGCAAATAAATGAGAAATTCACAAACGTTTTAGTTTCCCGGCAGTCCTAATAATGCGGGATATGTTGCGTCTTCAATAGTGCACGAACGAACTAAGTCACGATTGCATACGTAGTGACTAAATGAGGAAGATTGGTAACCTTTGCCGCGTTTTTGAGTAGACATAACAGGAAGAATGTCATGCATGAAACGAAGACGGAGAACGAAAATAACGGAACACAGCACAGCCGAATTCATTCTGAAGTTCAGGCGAATCTGCATCCCGCGTGGCAGGCGATGAT
>DATEMI010000299.1:0-9287 GCA_035275665.1 Terriglobales bacterium
GATTCTTCGCCCAAGAGCGGCTCAGGATGACAAGCTCTTAAGCGCCTGGCAGGCGTAGGAAGCCGCTCGAAAAGTCGCAATCGACGTCAGCTTTTGGAGCTACTCTTCGGTGGACTGACGAGCTACGGGTTGCTCCACCTCGGTATTTTCGGGGACGACGTAGGCGACCTTGCCGGCCTCAATTTCGTCTTGGGCGATGCGGCACGCCTTGCGCGAGTTGGTTTCTACCAGTGCGCTAGCGCCATTTTGGAGCTGGCGGGCACGGCGGGCAGCTACGAGGATGTAGCGATATTTGCTGTCGAAATCTTTCTTGGGTTCCATTGCTTTTGATGTACCTCAGCGGGGTTGCGGCCCGGATGCAGCCGACTGGAAGGATTCCAAAACGGGACGCACCCTCTCGTGGCTGCTCGCTAGCAGACAACCTTCTGCAAGGCGAATCAATTTGGATTCGTCAGGAGTGGGTTGCTTGCCCGATCGACGAACTCGCTCGGAGAGGACGATGGCCTTCAGCTCTTCGACTGCCTTGTCCAGGATCTCGTTCACGAGAATATAGCCGTATTCCTTGTAATTCACAATCTCCTTTTGCGCGTTCTCAAGTCTTCGCTCTATTACTTTGGGGTCAACCTTATCGGTTTGGCTCCGATTCCTAAGGCGTCTCTCTAAGATGCTCTTGTTCGGAGGCATCACAAAAATGCTCACCGCGTCGGGCACTTTCTTGCGCACCTGCGCTGCGCCTTGTACGTCGATATCGAGCAGCAGGTCCTTGCCGCGCTGCTTCGCTTCGTCGAGAAACCGGCAGGCCGTCCCATAGTAGTTGCCGAAAACCTCTGCGTGTTCGAGGAAGCGATCTTCTGCGAGCATTTTTTCAAATTCATCCCGCGTGACGAAGTAATACTCGCGGCCATTCTGCTCGCTGCCCCGCG
The DNA here is from genome assembly GCA_035275665.1 of Terriglobales bacterium. Lineage (GTDB taxonomy): Bacteria > Acidobacteriota > Terriglobia > Terriglobales > Acidobacteriaceae > Gp1-AA112. Next base: position 924 of record DATEMI010000299.1, read on the forward strand.
GCGGACGCGTGGTATAGGAAATCGAAAAGTCCAGATTGGGAACGATGGAGCGCAGCTCGTTGACGAGCGTAGATTTCCCTGAGCCGGATGGGGCGGAGATGATGTAGAGGATGCCAGCCATGAAGAATTTTGTGATTTCGTGATTTTGTTTTGATTCAGCCCAATCGCGAAATAGATTCACTCAACGTTCTGTACTTGTTCGCGCGCTTTTTCGATCTCTGACTTGATCAGCAGCCCCAGTTCGGTGATGCGCAACCCCTCGCCCGAAACTCCAGCCGTTTTGGACAGCAGCGTGTTCGCTTCGCGATTTAGTTCCTGCAGCAAGAAGTCTAATTTCTTGCCGGCTTCGCCGCCGGAGTCAAGCAGCGAGTGGAAGTGCTTGATGTGATTCTCCAATCGGACGACCTCTTCCTGGATGTCGCTGCGCTCGGCGAGCATGGCGGCTTCCTGCAGTATGCGATCGGGATCGGAGTGTCCGCCGATCAGCTCATTCATTCGAGACTGCACTTTTTCGAGGTACGCGCGCGAAACTAGAGCGCGCAATTTCCCGATTTCGGAAACTGCATGGGCTAGCGATACCATGCGTTCGCGGAGTTCGGATTCGATGCCCCTGCCTTCTTCTTCACGCATATGATTCAGGCGCTCGATCAATTGTTCGGTACGCCCGAGGATTGTGTTCTCGAGCGCTTCATCAACGTCTGCCGAGTCGCCCGATAATGCTCCGGGCAACCGTAGGACAGCGTTCAAGTCGGGCTGCGCGACAAGGCCAAGTCGCTCAGCTGCTTCCTGAAATGCGCGCACATATCCCTCGACCAAAGAGTGGTTCAATTGAAAGCCGCCAGCCGCCCCGTGCTGAAGCGAAAGGCCTACTTCGATGTGACCGCGCCCGATCTTCTCCTTCAAGATGCGGCGCATCTTCAACTCCAGGCCATTCGCTTCGGCGGGCATGCGGAAGTGCAGGTCGAGAAAGCGATGGTTGACTGATTTCAGACTGAGAGAAAAAGAAAGATGATCGTTCACCTGGTGCGTGAGTTGAGCATATCCGGTCATCGATCGGACAGGCATGTGCGACGTAGGCTCCCGAGAGTCGTCGCTCATTTGAGTGCGGCGACGTTTTCGATTTCGACGAACTGGAGATTGTACAAGCGTTGATAAGTTCCGTATCGCTGCAAGAGCTCATGATGCGAGCCGATGTCGGAGATCGTGCCATGCTCCATCACGATAATGCGATTCGCACTCCGCACCGTTGAAAGCCGATGAGCGATGACGAACGCAGTTCGATTCTGGAGCAGATTCTGCAGCGCCGATTGCACCAGGACTTCTGATTCGGCATCGAGTGCAGACGTAGCTTCGTCGAGGATCAGAATTGGCGAATCCTTCAACAAAGCACGGGCGATTGAGATCCGCTGGCGTTCTCCTCCCGAAAGCCTCATACCACGCTCACCGATCACAGTGTCATAACCGGCAGGCATACGCATGATGAAATCATGCGCCAATGCGGCCTTCGCTGCGGTCTGCACTTGCTCAATCGGAATGTTGGGCCGACCGTATGCGATGTTGTTGCGTACGGTGTCGTTAAACAGCACGGTCTCCTGCGTCACAAGCCCGATCTGGTTGCGCAGAGAGCGCACGGTAACATTTCGAAGGTCATGGCCGTCGATGAGTATCGCGCCGGCACTCACGTCGAAGAAGCGAGGCAGGAGACGCGCGAGAGTCGACTTCCCTGCTCCGCTCGGGCCGACGATCGCAATAATCTCTCCCGCCCTTACTTCCAGATTGATGTTGCGAAGAACTTGGCGACCGCCTTCTTCGTCGTCGTATCCGAAATCGACGGTGTCAAAGCGGATGCTGTCTCTAAACGGCGGCAAAGTGATGGCGTTTGGTTTGTCTTTGACGTCATCCTCCACTTCCATGAAGTCGAAGATCGTTGAGGAAGCGCCGAGTGCCTGCTGGAAGTTGTTGTAGAACTGGGCAAACTTGCGAACGGGATCGTAGAGCTTGAAAACGGCGATGATAAAGGCAACAAAGGCGCCCTCGGTCATGAAGCCGTCGCGAATACGGTCTCTGCCTACCAGCAGCAACAACGCTACTGCGACCGCGCCGATGATGTCCATCAGAGGCGAGCTCAGCGCCTGTGCGCTGACGTAGCGCAGGTTGGCGCGGAAGAGACGCCGCGAAGCGCCCCGAAAGCGCATTGTCTCCCAGAGCTCCATGTTGAAGGCTTTGACGATGCGATTGCCGGCGATGATCTCGTGCAGCAGATGTTGGATTTCGGCGAGCTTGTCCTGGCCTTTCCTCGTAGTTCGCCGCACGCTGTGGCCAATGCGGCGGACGGAAGCGATCACAACGGGGATAAAGACCACCAGCACCCACGCAAGCTTTCCGCCATAAAGGACCACCACAGCAGCAAGAAAAATGAACGTAAACAACTGCTGGAGAAATTCCCCGAGTACAGTCGACATCGCGTATTGCACGCGCTCAACATCGTTGATGATGGTTGAGAGGAGAGTGCCGGTAGAATGCCGCTGGAAGAATCCGAGCGAACGCCGAAGGATTGCTTGGAAGAGCTCGTTACGCAGATCGGTGATCATCCCGAATCCCGCGTAGCTCACCAAATATGTCCCGACGTAATCGCAGATAGCTTTGAGAACCGTCGCGCCCACCAAAGCAACTGCGACCATCGTCCAAGCGTTGTGGCTGAAGTACCTGGGCAGGAATTGGTGCAAATAAATTTCGTGTCCACGGAAGCTAAAGAGCAGCAGGTCGTGCCTTAACTCCCCTGGCTTCAGCACGCCGTCGAAAATCGGCTTGACCAGAACTACGCGAAAAGCGTCAAACAAACCGACAGCGGCGAGCAGAATGACCGAGCCTAGGACAGCCAAAGAATAGGGGCGGACATAGCGCAAGATCCGGAGCAGACGCCGTGGATGCGACTCGGGTTGAAGGGCGGAATCCAAACTAGCAGTTTAAGGCTTTTTCTGAACAGAAAGAGAACAAGGAGTCTCGGGTTCGAGCTATCGAGTCAGGTACGGGCGACTCCTCCGACGTGAGTTAAAGGCGGAAGCCTCCGACTTGAGTCGGAGGCGACGCTTTAGCGTCGTCTAAATCAGCGCTCAACGATTGCGCTTTAGCGCTGGTGGAAGGCGCAGCCCCACGGTGACGCTGACCGCGGCCGCCCCACCGCGGACAGGGGCGGTTCTGTCCCCTGGGCGAGTCTGCGTTTTTCGACTTGCTTTTGTTTAAGCAACCGCAGCTTTGGCCAGATGCTCGTCAAGTTTTAACCGCTGGCCTTGCACAATTGCCTGGTTTCCGAGGCACACGGCCATGCCTTCATTCCAGGCTTTGTCTTCGTCTGCTTCAGGACGCTTGTTTGCCCGCAGTGAATCGATGAATGAAGCGCAGGCAAGATAGTCAGGGCTTCCCATCTTGTCGGCAGGAACGGGAACCTTCTCCCCGACTCCACGATATGGGAGTTCAGACCGATACGTTGCCCCAGTTACGATGCCATGTTGGACGATCGTTTCCTGCTGGACGGCTGACTCGGGACGCTTGGGCTCGTAGTAGATAGTCGCGTCAGCTTCGGTGAGAACGGCACTGCCGTCCGTTCCATAAACGCGGATCTGGTCTCCGTCGAGGCGATTGGTGGTGATGGCGCTGAAGAAGAGCGTCTGCCCGGTGGGATAACGGTACGTGACCTGAACGTTGTCGTCGGTCTCGCGGCCGTCTTTCCAGTAATCCACGCCGCCGCTGCCGATGACCGACTCCGGCATTCCACCGAAAACTTCATTCGCGAAGTTGATGTGATGCGAGCCGAGCTCGGCGACCAGTCCGCCGGAATACTCCTTGTAAAGCCGCCAGTTGATCAATCGCGCGAGCTTTTCGTCGGCTCCCGCCGGCACCGGGCGCCGCCAACTGTTGTTGCGATGCCAGTAGGCATAAACCTGCGTGATCTTGCCCAGCTTGCCGGCTTGAATGTGGCTCAGCACTTCGCGGTACCAGGGAGCATAGTGATATTGGAGCCCCACCTGATAGTGCTTGCCCGAGCGCTTCACCGTCTCGCGAATGCGATTACATCCATCGACGGTGAGCGCCATGCTCTTCTCGCCGTAAACGTGGTGACCGCTTTCCAGCACGGCAGTGATGTGATCGGCGTGGAAGGAAAGAGGCGTTGAGACGATCACGGCATCGATATCACGCGCGTTGAGCAGCTCGCGATGATCGTGATAGATAGGCGTATTTTCTCCGGTGATTTTGCGGCCGGCAGCGAAGCGCGGCTCGTAGACGTCGCAGAGTCCCGCGAAGCGCACGCCCGGGACGCGCAGGAATGTCCGCATGAGTTGCTGACCACGACTGCCGACACCGATAATGCCGAGATTGATCTGATCAGAGGGTGCGCCGAACAGCCGTTCTGATCCGCCGAGCAGCAATGCTCCGCCCACTGCTCCTGCCGTTCGCCCTATAAACTCCCGCCGATTCATGATGCCTGAGCCCTCCCATAACTTGGTTCGAAATTGATAATTTCACTTCGTCCGACAGCCGCGTCCGGCCAGTTCCATTTCAGAATGCTCTGCCTAGGACCGTCTGCCAGCACCGATAATGCGCTGATTCTCTCGAATTTCGAAAACAATTCCTTGCCCTGGGCACCAAGGACAAACAGGGCGTTCGAAATCGCGTCTGTCATCGCTCCCTCGCTCCCAATCAGCGTACTTTGTAAGACGCCTTCAACCGGCATTCCCGTTCTGGGATCCATTACATGACAGTATCTGCGACCGTCCAATTCGAAGAACCTCTCGTAGCTTCCCGATGTCGAGATCGCCTGATCACGGAGCTTCACGGTGGAGATCTTGCGCGTCCGATCGACTGGATCGGGCACGTGGATCTTCCAGCCGTCTTCGTCTGGCGGAGCTCCGACCGCATACACACTGCTGGAGCCTGCAACGACCAGCGCTGCATGTACACCTGCTTCTCGCAGAATGTCGGCCGTCCGATCTACGGCGTAGCCCTTTCCGATTGCCCCAACATCGAGTTCCATTTCAGGAACAGAAAACTGAATGGTGCGAGACCCTCGATCGAGAAGTACTTTGTCGAAACCTGTGCGCTCTCGCGCGGCACTCAGTTCGCCAGCGTCAGGAAAGTGGCCCTCAGAGCGAAAAAATCCCCAAGTTCGCATGAGGGGGCCGACCGTGATGTCGAATGAGCCACAAGTTTGTTCGGAATAGCGCAGCGACTCCACAATAAGGGAAAATATCTCCGGATCAGTCGTGACCGGCTGCGTCGCTGCGAGACGATTGATTCGGCAGATTTCGCTCGACGGACGAAACTTGCTGAGCGTCTCTTCGAGTCGCTCAACTTCTTCGAAGGCACCCTCGAAGAAGCTTAGTGCCTGGATTTCGCTCTCTGCGTAGAGATGGATCGCGAAAACCGTTCCCATGGCATTTCGCGACTGGCTGAAGATCCTCATCGATTCCGCCATATGAAATGGGCCGTTCAGCCCATGAACTCAGCATATCAAGTCGTCGCAGGCGTAGGATGGGGCGCTTCGCATAGCGAAAACACGAGGTGGCTGCGCCCCAACAGAACCGGCGGCGGTAGCCGGTGGGGCAGCCGCGGTGTGTGCGGCTGCGCATGTTCGAAAATGCTCGCATCCTCTCCTACTCGTCGTTGGGCTTGGCGCCCAACAACGACCCACCGGCTACCAGCACCCCAGCAACCGCAACAGCGGCGCTTGCTGGGGACCCCGCTTACCGCCGCTGGTTCCGTTCGACCATTTCGCGCCCACTAATCTTCTGCTGCTCGCCGCTCTTGGCTTCATCTTCACCCACGATGATTACGTCCTGAATCCCGAGCTTCTCGGCGGTTTCGAACGATTTCTTCAACCGGAAACTCTCGTCACCGAGTTCGACGCGAACTCCTGCTGTCCGGAGCTCAGAAGCCAGTTTCGCTGCTGCGACATTCATTCCCTCGCCCAGTGGAGCAACGTAAGCCTGCGGTACCGATTCGGGAACCTCTGTTCCAGAGGTTGCGGCCAAAGCCATCACAAAACGATCTTCCCCAATCGCGAAGCCGATCCCGGGTGCACGCGGACCGCCGAGTGCCTCGGATAGCCCATCGTAGCGCCCGCCTCCCAAAATGGCATTCTGTGCTCCAAGGCTACCCTGCGTGAACTCGAAAGCGGTGCGCGTGTAGTAGTCGAGGCCGCGAACGAGACGATCGTTGATCACGAATGGAACACCCGTCGCGCGCAGAATCTGTTGAACTTGCTCGAAGTGTTTGCGATCGGCTTCATCGAGAAAGCCTGTAATGCGCGGAAGCTTTTCGATGATGGGCTGGTCTTCAGGAACTTTGCAATCGAAGACGCGCAACGGATTTGTCACCGCGCGGCGCTGACAATCGGCGCACATGCGATCAACCACTCCGCTCAGCGATTTCCGCAACGCTTCGTTGAAGGCAGGACGGCTGCTCGGAGATCCCACCGAATTCAACTGCAGAGTCCAATCCTTGATTTGCAAGCGATTCAGCAGCATCACCAGCATCTGCAGCACTTCCGCATCGCGCGCAGGCGACTCGCTTCCTGCAGTCGGCGGACCAATTACCTCAGCACCGATTTGGTAGAACTGCCGATACCTTCCTTTTTGTGGACGCTCGCGGCGAAACTGCGGTCCGATGTAGTAGAGCTTCTGCAGTCCCGGACGCTCCCACAATTTGTGCTCGATGTAGGCACGAACGACACCTGCGGTGTTCTCGGGACGCAGCGTGAGCGATTGCGCTTTTTCTGATTGAGCGCGAGCTCGGTCCTCCCAGGTGTACATCTCCTTCGAGACGATGTCGGTAGCTTCGCCGACTCCGCGGGCAAAGAGCTGAGTATCTTCAAAAATGGGAGTGCGGATTTCCGAGAAGTTAAAGAGTGCGAAGACCTCGCGTGTAGTCTGCTCAACGCGGTTCCACACCGCAGTCTCCGGCGGAAGGAGGTCGCGCGTACCGCGTACGGCTTTGAACGTCAATTGAGAGTCACCTGGGTTTCATTTAACCACGAGTGAAGAATCGGGCCATCGGGTGATCGGGTCATCGGGTGATCTGAAAACACGACACAGATCGTACGGACTTGGCGGATTGCACGGATGCTTCAATTTGAGGAGGTGTCATAGAAAATTTCTGCGGTATCAGTGAAATGGATGGCGCAGCATCGGTGTAATCAGTGTCGTGTTTTGGTGTTGATCTCAGATCACCCGATGACCCGATCACCCGATCTCCCGATTCTTTCTCTCTCGCCGATACGTCTGCGTGTAGTCCAAATAGTTCCGCGCATACCGTAAGATCATCTCTTCATCTTTCGGATCGAGTTTCTTGCGGATTTTTCCCGGAACCCCCATCACCAGCGAGTTAGGTTCGATCACAGTGTTCTCGGGAATCACCGTCCCTGCGGCGACGATCGAGCCGCGGCCGATACGCGCGTTGTTCAGAATTACTGAGCCCATGCCGATGAGGCAGACGTCTTCGATCATGCAGCCGTGCAGTGTGACGTTGTGACCGACCGTCACCCATTCCCCGACCTTCACTGAGTACTGATTGCGCATACCGTGGAGAACGCTGCAATCCTGGACATTGGAGTACGCGCCGATTCGGATCGAGTGCACATCGCCGCGGACGACGGCGTTCATCCAGATGCTGGCCTGCTCTCCGAGCACCACATCGCCAATAACCTGTGCAGATTCATCTACATAGCATGAGTCTGGAATCGTGGGCGTAATGCCATGATAACTGCGTATCATTCCTCTCCTTGTTAGTAAGCAGTTCCTGACTTGTTCGAGGTTAGACGAATAGATTGCTTTCCCTAAACGAACCTGCCGGCCGGCAGTTCTGAGCAGCGAGACACAGCTCAACTCCACACCGTTGCCCGCGACAGGTGAGATACTACTATGGTGGCAGTTATGCGGTTCCGATTGTGCTTGACTTGCATAGGAAAGACTGCAATAACTACCCAATCCAAACAGGAAAAGTCTGGGGGTGTAGGTATTGGCGGAAGTTAGAGTCCAAGAGGGAGAACCGTTGGAAAACGCCCTCCGCCGCTTCAAACGCAAGGTACAAACGGAAGACATTATCAAAGAGGTAAAGCGGCATTCTTTCTATCTGAAACCCGGCGAGAAGAAGCGCGTGAAACAGGCGCTGGCTCGCAAGCGGAACCGGAAGAAGGTTCGCAAAGAACAGGACTAACAGCCTGTACAGCAAGGGCCGCTCAGAAGAGCGGCCCTTGCTGTATCCAGACCGGCAGCCGCGATAAAAAGTTCAGTTGTAAGCCGTTCCCGAAATGGGAACGGAGGGCCGAACCTGAAGTTGGGAACAAGTCCTGCGAGTGCCTCCCCGCTC
>DATEMI010000300.1:0-4281 GCA_035275665.1 Terriglobales bacterium
CTGGTCAATGCGAATGACTTTATCGACGTTCTCCATCCCGCTGACGCTCTTGTGCGATCCGGCCTCTTCTCGCGACCGATAGAGGCTCTTGGCCAGCGCGCGATAAAGGATGTCATTTACCAGTGTCGATTTTCCGGACCCACTCACGCCAGTGACGACCGTCATAACTCCGAGGGGAAAACTTACATCGAGGTTCTTGAGATTATTTTCGCGAGCTCCCAAAACGGTAATCGCTTTTCCGTTTGTGTGACGCGGTTCGAAGCGGGTTCCTATAATCTCCTCGCCGGAGATGTAGCGGCCCGTGAGCGACTCGGAAGAATGCTCGATTTCTTCCGGCGTTCCTTGCGCAACGAGGGCGCCGCCATGGCGACCTGCGCCGGGACCCAAATCAATGACGTAGTTGGCGCGGCGAATGGTCTCTTCATCGTGCTCGACTACGAGTACGGTGTTTCCTAAATCGCGCAAGGATTCGAGCGCAGCGATCAGGCGATTGTTATCGCGATGATGCAGGCCGATCGACGGCTCATCAAGCACGTAAAGAACTCCGCGCAACTTCGAGCCGATTTGAGTAGCCAGACGAATGCGTTGGCCTTCTCCGCCAGAGAGCGTCGCAGCGGAGCGATCCAGCGAGATGTACCCGAGGCCAACGGCATTCAGAAATTGCAAACGTTCGGCGATTTCGCGCAGCACGCGTCCGGCGACGATCTGGCCGCGTTGATCGAGCTTGATCTTTTGGGCAGCTTCGAGGGCGCGCGAAACCGGCATGCCAGTGAAGTCGGCGATGCCTATCCCGTTCACCTGCACCGCAAGACTTTCCGGTCGCAGGCGCTTGCCGTGGCACAGCGGACAAATCGTCGCAGACATGTATTCGAGCAGCCACTCACGATAGCTCTCGGACGTCGACTCTTCCAAGTTTTGTTTCAGGAACGCAAGAATGCCGTGAAATCCGCTGCGCGCTGCCTCGCGCTCTGATGGTCCATACAGCAGCAGGTTCTGCTGTTCCTGCGAGAGCTTCTCGAATGGAATGCTGAGATCGAGCTTGTAAACTTGCGCTGCGATTTCCAGCATGCGCTGCAAGTAGGTCGAGCCAGAGCCAGGGCCTAATCCGCCCTCGAGCAGCGGCTTCGACCAATCGACGATCAGCTTGGCGGGATCAAAGTCGTACTTGCTGCCCAATCCATGGCACTCAGGACATGCGCCGTAAATGCTGTTGAACGAGAACGAGCGCGGTTCCAAAGCGGGAACACTGATTCCGCATTCGGGACAGGCCATCTTTGCCGAGTACATGCGCTCGCCGCCATCGACAATCGAGACGACCACCAGTCCATCCGCCAGCTTCATTGCAGTCGCGACAGAGTTTTCCAGCCGCTTCTCGATGCCGCGCTTTACAAGCAGACGATCGACGACTACTTCGATGGTGTGGTTCTTGCGCTTGTCGAGCTTGATTTCGTCGAGTCCGTCTTCACCGCCGTCGAGGCTGCGCAGCTCGCCGTCAATGCGAGCCCGTGTATATCCCTGCTGCGCCAGCTTTTCGACTTCCTTTTTGAACTCGCCTTTGCGGCCCCGCACGATCGGAGCCAACAACATGACCCGTTCTTCCGGCTTGAGCTGCATTACCTGCTGAACGATTTGCTCGGCGGACTGGCGGCTTATCTCGCGTCCGCAGTTCGGACAATGAGGAACGCCAACAGACGAATAGAGCAGGCGTAAATAGTCGTAAATCTCAGTGATTGTCCCTACAGTCGAGCGCGGATTGCGAGTTGTAGTCTTCTGCTCAATGGCGATCGATGGGCTGAGTCCGTCAATGGCGTCCACGTCGGGCCGCTCCATCTGATCGAGGAACTGCCGGGCGTAGGCGGAGAGGGTTTCGACGTACCGCCGCTGGCCCTCGGCGTAGATGGTATCGAAGGCAAGCGAAGATTTCCCTGAGCCGCTGAGACCGGTAATCACCGTGAGCGTGTTACGGGGTATCTCGACGCTGATGTTTTTCAGGTTGTGCTGGCGAGCGCCGCGCACCCGGATCGAGGTAATTGCCATTACAAAAGTCGAGACCTACAGAGGGCTTCGTTGACTGGTGGGCACAACGATACGTCCGTATCTTAGTTGTCAACACCGGGGACGGTCAATGCAGTTAAAGTGGCTTTGCCGCTTCGTCGATGTGTGATTCAGCAGGGCTGGAAAGTTACCTGCGTAATCTGGCTGAAACGAGCGATTTCCTTCATAACAAAGGAGTTCGCTCCAGTTTGCCTCCTGCACGGAAGTACATGAACCAGGGTGATAGATGCTTTCCCTGATTCCAGGAGCAGAATGGGCCAGCTAAGCAGAGTTGATCCAACTGGCTCTAGCAGAATCGACATCATAAAGGCGGAACGACGGTGAATCCCCAATTGGTGAGTTCGGCAACCTTGAACAGTCTGATCCTAAGCACAATCGTCTTCGCCACTATCGTCTCGGCCATGATTCTGGGAATTTATTCCGGATACCTTACGGTTTCCGGCATTCTGAGGGCGATGAACCGCCGCCCAACTAAGGCACAGGCCACGGTTATCGAGTTCCCGGCTAACGCCGCCAGCTAAGATTCCTTACGACGTTGCCTCCCCGAAAAGATAGAGCTCCCTTGTGGAGCTTTTCTTTTTGGGATGTCCGCCCGCTACAGGACCGAAAATGGCATCGCTCTCTCGGAGGGCATCGCTCTCTCGGAGGGCGAAGAGTTCGGGCCTTACCGCGGCAGATCAGACATAGCTAGAACGGCACAGTCGAGTGCCACAAACAACGCGGCACCAGCGCGATTTCCCGAGGACGCCTGCGGAATGGGGAATTAGTGCGGCGTCTGCTGCTGACTTTGCTGCTGTTGCTGCTGCTGACGCAGCCGCTGGAGTTCCTGAAGCAATTGTTCCGGAGTCTTGACCTGCTGCTGTGGTTGCTGCTGCTGAGCTGGCGTAGGTGGGGGTGCAGTCACCTGCTCGGAGGGCACGTTCTGTACAGGTCGCCCTTCTCCTCCCTGGTATACGGGACCCGGTTCGTTCTCTTCCTGCTCTTCGTTGTTTTCCGGTGGGCGATAGGGCTGATTGTTTGCTGTGTTGACGCCAGCAGCAGGAGCGGTGCCATGCGGGCTCAAAATGATCGTCCGCACATCGGCAGGATTTTCCAGGCTGCCGACTAGGATGAAGTCGTAACGCGATCCATCGAAAAGCGAGTTAAGCACATCCCGTTGCGAGCCCGGGCCAAACTGGCCGAATACTCGCTCTGAATCGGGCCTAATGCCTTCCACGCGAACTCCAGTAGCCCGCTCAATTCCGCTCACGATATCGGCCAAAGACGAGTTGTTGGCAACGATCATTAACTGGCCGTTCGCGTAGGTGACGTTTGGCGGATTCGGGGGTTGGAGCGCCAGCCCGTAAGCAGCCTGCGGCTGCTGTGGAGTTGCGGCCGCGGCAGGTTGCGGTGGGGTCGATGGGACGTTCGGGGCCGGGGCCATTCCGCTATAAGAGCTCCCATTCTGCGGCTGATTCATGGGCTGCGGAGCGGGTCGGGTGGAAAAATTCGGCACCTGCCCCGGAGCAGGTCCAACGCGTTGCTCCGGCGGAAACTGCTGCGCCGGATTCGGGAACTGGCGAGCCTGCTGGGTTCCATTTTGTTGAGAGCCGTTTTGTGCGGCGGGCGGAATTGGCCGCATCCGGTTGTAGACCGGCGATGTAGGCTTAGCAGCCTGCCCCGTCTGCGTCTCCTGCGCGTACATGCTCGTATAGAACAACAGCAGAACGATCGCCGCGAGATTCGTTTTTCCGGTCACGCTGGGTTTATGCTACTCCAAAATCCGATGGTGATACTGGCAGCAACGGAACCGGCGCCGGTAGGCGGGGTCCCCGGCAAGCGCCGTTTTTGCGATTGCTGGGGTGCCACGCGGTGGTCGGAGATGGCCGATGGCCAGCCCGAGGAAACGTGCTGCGCCGTCGTGAGGCGCAGTCGCAAAACAACGCGACTGCCCCACCGGCTACCGCCGGCGGTTCCGTTACTTCTAGGAGAACGGCTGAATCCATCCGAGTTGCAGCCTTTAGCATCTAAAAACGCGAGCGGCTGCTGGCCGGCAGCTCTAACCGTGCTTTTGAGAGGACTATGATCCGCCTCCGTTCTTTGTTTCCCTTTGCTCTGTTGAGCCTCTGTTTCCTGCAGGCGGCTAATGCCGCAGAGTCTTGCTACACCACGCAGGATCCCGATTTTGACGCCGCAACGCGCTCAGCGGTTGAAGCTGCGGCACAACAGCTATTCAATGATGCGGCC
>DATEMI010000301.1:0-9793 GCA_035275665.1 Terriglobales bacterium
GCAGTACGCTGCACGCGATATGGGAGTGCCCGCAGTCGGCAAGAACAAAGGAGAACTACTCGCGTCATTGAATCAGTTTCTTCTGGGATTGCACCGCCAGCGCTCGACGGCGGTTATCGTTATTGACGAGGCACATCTGCTTTCGTGGGAATTACTGGAAGAAATCAGGCTGCTTACCAATCTCGAGACTTCGAACGAAAAGCTCCTGCAGATTGTGCTCATTGGCCAACCTGAGCTTGACGAAAAATTGGATTCTCAGAATTTGCGGCAGCTCAAGCAGCGAATCGCATTGCGATCGCGCCTGGAGCCGCTAACTATCCGGCAGACGCGTGAGTATATTGAGCGCCGTTTATGGTTTGCAGGAGCCAAACAACAGCATACGAAGATTTTTTCGCCTGCATCCATTGAGGCAATTCAAAAGTACTCAACCGGAATTCCACGATTGATCAACATAATTGCTGAATCGGCGCTGATCACGAGTTATGCGCTGAAGCATACAGTTGTATGCGCCGAGACGATTGAAGAAGTTGCACGAGATTTGTGCCTGAACACTTCAGCGCACAAGAAGGAAGTTGCTGGCCATGCGCCTGCGCCGGTAGTGATAGCTTCAAAAACCGCCGTAGGCGCAAGCTAGCCGCGAAAGAAAGTCCTGATGAGCCGAGTTTTTGAAGCATTACAACAACTGAACGCCGGAGCGATTGATCCAGCGTCAGAACCCGATCCGTTGGCCGATTCTCCAAGTGTTCTTGCGGCGCTGGGAACCGATTTTGCTGAGTTCGATTCTGTCCGTGAATTTCGAGTTCCGGCCGTAAGCAGCTCGCGACTCATAGCGCTTTCCGAGCCGCACACGCTCGCAGCAGAGAAGCTGAGGGGCCTTGCAGCTCATCTACGCAAAATGGGTGCGCGACGCAGCGGGAATCGTCTCCTCATGGCCAGCGCCGTTCGAGGAGATGGAAAGAGCATGATGAGTGCCAATTTGGCCATCACGCTTGCGACACAAGGCGAACGGACTCTGCTGATCGATGGCGACCTGCACAAGCCCACGTTGCATCCTTTGTTGGGAGTTCGCGAGCGCCGCGGCTTTACAAACTGGACTGACCAGAGGTCATCACTTGCAGATTACCTATGGCGCGAGTCCAGCATGCCGTTGTGGTTTTTGCCTGCCGGAGACGCAGTTGACCAGCCCCTCACAAAGATTCAGTTACCAGCAACCAGCGGGCTACTATCCAAATTGGCGAACTCCTTTGAATGGATCATTGTCGACTCGCCACCAGTAATGCCGTTGGCCGATTCTGGTGTCTGGTCGAGCATGTGCGATTGGGTGCTGCTGATAGTGAGGGAGGGTTTCACGCCAAAGGCGGCATTGGCGAAAACAGTAGACGTTATTGATCGCACAAAGCTGTGCGCCACCATTCTCAATGATGCCGTTAGCAGCGAGAGTAAATATTATAGGCAATACTACACACGAAATACTGAAGGGACTGGGGCTAAGGCAGGAAAATAATCAGGTATTCGTGATTGATTCCATGCGCATGAAGAAAATAAATCTATATTTTGCGTTTTGCTGTCTTCCGCCTCTGTTAGCCATCGGGTGCTCGAGGGATCCGAAGGTGCGACGCGCACGTTACATCGACAGTGGGCAGAAGTACATGGCCAAGTCTGAGTACGAAGCGGCAAGCATTCAGTTTCGGCGAGCTGCGCAAGTCGACCCGGCATCTGCGGAAGCGCATTACGATCTGGCACTATCTCTCGGCAAATTAGGAAGATGGCAGGAGTCCTATCGCGAATTACAGGCCACCACTCAAATAGATCCGCGGAACGTTCCTGGTCATCTCGCTACCGCGGAGATGCTTGCCGGCATGAAGCAATTTGACGCTGCGCGACGCGAAATAGACCTCGTCTTGCAGATTGAACCCGATAACTATGATGCTCATCTACTCGCCGGAAACACGTGGTTAGCGCAAAAACAGTACAAGTCTGCACTCGAGGAGTTCGATACATGTCAGCGGCTGAAACCGGATAAGGGAATCGGGTTCGTTCAGGCGGGGGCAGTTTACCTGCGGCGGGGAACCTATGACGACGCTGTGCGTGTGCTGAACCAGGCAATCGAAGCAGATGCAGCGTTTGTTCCAGGGTACGTATATCTCGCAGAAGCCCATCGATTGCAAAACAATCCTGAGGCCGAAATTGCCGCTCTTCTAAATGGAATCCAGCACAATCCGAAGCAGTCCACATTGTATTTAATCACCGCAGAAGCTTACTTGAAGCTTGGAGATAACGAGAAGATTGGACCTTTGTTTGAACAACTACGAGCGCACACATCGGATTCCCTCGCCGTGTTAAGTGTAATTGGCGATTTTTATTTCCGTGCCGGAGACGGACAACAGGCGAAGAAAATATTTTCCGCGGCCATGGGTCGGGATCCCAAGAATGACTTGATAAAGCGACGTTTGATCGAAGTGGCTCTCAACCAACAGGACTGGGATTATGCGGAGAAGCTGAACGACGAGCTGCTTGCACAGAAGCCCAAGGACGTCGAAGCGCGGCTCTTCGAAGCGCGTTTGCAGTTTGCGCGAGGCGCCAGGGCAAAAGCTATTGCTAGTCTTCAGCGCCTCGTACACGACAGTCCAGAATTGCCTCTGCCTCATTTCTATCTTGGTCTTGCCTATGCCGGCCAAGGTCAGTCCGCTCAGGCGGTTTCCGCCTTCAATGACGCGCTTCAAAAGGATCCCGACTTCATCTGGGCCTACGTGGACTTGGGACAACTATATCTGCAGCAGGGAAGCGGCAAGCTGGCGTTGGATTTTGCAGATCAGGCGTTGAAAAGGAATGCCGCCTTCCTTCCGGCACGGTTGCTAGAGGCGACGGCCCTCATCCAGACGGGAGACACTGATACTGCCGTTCAGAAGCTTCGAAGTTTACTTGCAAGTGATTCTTCGAACTCAGCCGTTCTCGAGAAATTCGGCGTCGCGCTAGCAACCAAGAAGGACTACAAGGGAGCAGAAGATGAGTTTGAGGCAGCGCTGGCTTCAGATCCGAAGTTTGCTCCTGCGCTTGTAGACCTCCTCCGCGTTTATGCGGTAGAGAAGCATCCGGAGAGAATGATCGCTCGCGTGCAGCTTCAGAACCAGCGTGCTCCTGGGCAGAGCCGGTTTTACGAAATCCTCGGCGATCTCGAATTCTCAAATAAGAAATTGGAAGCGGCAGCAGATGCGTACTCGACGGCGGCTAAGTTGAATGACAACTCTGCGGTCGCATGGATGGGGCTGTCGCGTACTCATGCCGCAGAAGGGAAGCTTTCTGACGGAATCAATGATGCTCGCAAGCTACTCGACCTTCATCCCGACTATATGGTCGGGTATGTCCAACTCGGGCAGCTCCTTGAACAGTCAGGCGATTTCAGCAATGCCGAGCAGACATATCAGCGAGCCCTGGAGCGCAATGACGATTACGCTCCCGCTCTCAACAACCTTGCGTGGCTCTACTGCGAACATGGGGGAAACCTGGACATGGCTCTTAGTCTTGGCCAAAAGGCAAAATCGAAATTTCCTGTCGATCCTGCAATCTCAGACACTCTGGGCTGGATTGAGTATAGAAAAGGTTTGTACGATTCGGCGGCAAACTCTCTGAAAGATGTTGTTGATCATGTTCCTCAGAACGGCTTGTATCAGTATCACTATGGCATGATTCTGTGGAAATTACAGCGTCCTCAGGATGCTCGTCAGGCATTACAGCGTGCCCTTCAGTTGTCCGTGCCAACCCCTCAAGCGGACGACGCTAAGAGTGTTCTTGCTGAATTGTCTTCCGGTTCCGGCTCGAAACCAGCTCAACTGCCTTTAGCCCGCAATTGAGTTCAAGGGTCAGTTGATACGTGAACGCGTTCTCCGATGCGCGGAATCCTTGAATCAGTTCGTTCTTAGGCGACACGCTAAGAAAGCTACTTTGTGAACAGAGCGAAGCAGTAGCTTGGCCATCGAGCCCAGTTTTTCCGGCCCGTGCTTTGCTTTCTTTAAGAGCGCTGCTCTAGTTCTCCTCCTTGCGGAAATTTTGCGACAACTCTCCAGTCTCAGGCTCTCCGTAGAGGTGGATGAACACGGAAGCAGAGAACACGGAGGAGAAGCCCCCGCCTCGTCCTCTCGTAATCGGTGGATGCACCTAGCGAACACTCTGTTGTTGGTCCAGCGAACGCTTCCAGCCGTAGTTGTCGTGATCAATTCATCCCGTCGGCTGTCAAACTTGATCCGATCCTCAGTGATACTACCTAGATATTATTCCCAGTTCGGGCATGGCCTTTACATGTGGATATTGACAACGTCGATGCGATTACCCAGGTAACCTTGTGCACCTAAATAATGATCGTCGATAGTATCGCCACAAGATTCCGAATCTTTAGTTTTGGCGTTGGATCGGATTCTTAAACTTTTCGGCGTGCATGCCGAATATCTCCCTGACTGTTAAGGAAACGCACATATGAAGCTCAGAACGAGGCTTTCGTTGCTGGCCATCTTTTTTTTACTTCCGCAGCTCGTGGTTTCTGCGGAGACGCATACAGCTAAGCGTGGAGCAGTGGCCGCGACGGCATTGGCGAGAGTGCCAATGAGCTTCGAGACTGCACAAGCGTCTGGCCGTTTTATCGCCAGCAGCGGCAGTTATCGGGTCGCAATCGGGGCTAATGATGCCTACGTTGCTATTAATAATGGCGCTTCACGACCGAACTCCTCGCTCCACTTTGCGTTCGTAAACGCGAATCCCGCAGCTAGGTTACGGGGTATTGAAATGCTGCCGGGGATCATCAATTACTATCGCGGCCAGGATTCACGAAATTGGCAGCTGGGAGTTAAGACCTACGCGAAGGTTCAAGCAAAATCTGTCTATCCTGGCATCGACATGATGTACTACGGAGATCATCGCCGCCTTGAATTTGACTTCGTGGTTACAGCGGGCGCCGATGCGAGGGCTATCGCTTTGAAGGTAGATGGAGCTGAAGGGCTCTCGCTTTCCGAGCAAGGCAACCTTGTTGCCCGCGTGAATGGAAACGAGTTCAGTTTCCACAAGCCGTATGCTTATCAGCTAATCCATGGTAAGCGAGTTCCTGTCGCGGTGGAGTATGTGCTGAACGGAACCAATGAAGCCAGTCTGCACGTAAATAACTACGACAACCGTAGGAAGCTTGTTATCGACCCAATGCTCACGTATTCCACGTTCCTGGGTGGCAGCCAGGCCGATAGCGGAAATGGAATCGCGATCGATAGTACCGGCAATGCCTATGTCGCAGGACAGTCCTGCTCAAGCGACTTTATCGGCGGCACAAACTTCAAAGGCACGCAAACTGCTTGCGACGCATTTGTAACCAAGCTCGATCCGACCGGACAAACGGTGGCATGGACAACCTTCATCGCTGGTCAGACACCTGTTCCGAACCCCGCTACGGCTTCGGCAAATGGCGTGGCCGTCGACGCCGCTGGAAACGTGTATCTCGTCGGTACTACGAACTTCTTCGATCTGCCGCTGCTTACGACGCCAGGTCCGACCGATCACACCTCGGCGTATAACGGTGGTGACAGCGATGCTTTCATCTCTGTTCTCAACTCCACTGGTGCGTTGGTTCGAGAAACCTACCTCGGGGGCAGCAACATCGACCAGGGCTTCGCAATCACTGTCGATCAGCAACAGAACGTCTCCGCTGTAGGACAGACATGTTCTTCAGACTTTCCGGCCTATAACTCAATTGAGGCAAAGGTCGAGGCTTGCGTCGCGTTTGTCACGAAACTTGACTCGGGATTGCATATCGCAGGACCGAGTCTTCCCGGGGCTTCACCGGTTTCTCCCAGACGAGCCTCGCTTACTGATACGACATGCAGCACCGGCGCACTTTGTCCCGCCACACCCAATCCTGCACAAACGTACTATTTCTTTTCCACACTGTTTGGAGGGCAGCTGTTGCCTCCCGAGGCGAGTTGGCCGAGCTTACTTGGCCCCAGTTATGTTTCAGGTGTCCAAGTTCCGCTAGGAGCCATCACGATCGGCACCCCCAATTGCGGCCTGACAGATTCGACGCCACCGCAAGTCTTGCTGGCAGAAGGGGCCGGAACCTCTGGAGGTCTGACTTGGCCTTGTGGCTCAATCAAGATCAAAGCCGGAATCGCGGATGCCGGGGGCTTCGCTTGGCTAGACATCGGTCCCGCTCCGCCATCGATACCGTTTGCAACTTCGGAAGGTTACGGTGTTGCGCTTGATCCCGTCGGTGACGTTTTCGCGGTTGGCGGAACTACTACCGCTGATTTAACACCGTACCTCAACTACGCCGGCTACCATGGTATCAATTACGGAAAGACGGGCGCTTGGGTTCTCAAGCTGAGTGGCCTAGACGGTCATCAGATCTACGCGACCGCGCTGTCCACCAGTGCGGACACGGACGCTGCTCCCGATTCAGCAAGAGCAGTTGCCGTTGATAATTCCGGTCAGGCTTACATTACTGGTGTGTCGGCAGGTAGTCTGCTTACAACTCCGGGATCCGCTAGCTCCTCTGCCATCGGAGGAAAGGACGCTTTTGTAATCAAGCTCGACATTCCTGCTTCTCATATTCTATATGGCACTTACCTGGGCGGTAAGGGAGATGACCAGGGACTTGCAATCGCGTTAGATGGCGGCGGTGCTGCGTATGTTACTGGCAGCACTACTTCAGCCGATCTGAAGATCATCAACCCACTGCAGGATTCGTCCGGCAATACAGAGACAGCGCTCCTTGGCCCGCAAGACGCCTTCATTGCAAGAGTGAACCCCAGCGGTTCGGCAACGACCATGATGGCGTACCTGGGTGGAGCTTCTTCCGATACTGGCCATGGGATCGCGGTGGACACCAGCGGAAACATCTACGTTGGTGGAACTACCCAGTCGGTGGACTTCCCAATCGTGCCGACCGCAGCCGCTCTGGCAGGAAAGACTATTTATGGTGGAGGTACGAGTGACGCATTTGCGGCTCTGATCAATGGGAAAAGCTTTCCGGTCGCCGCAGTGAGTCCGGCAAGTCTGAACTTTGGCAGCCAGAACGTCGGCACAACGTCAGCGAGTCAGACCGTGACTCTGCGGAACACTGGCAGTGGCCTGTTGAACATCTCTGGTATCACGTTCGCAGGCACAGGTGGTGACTACACTGAGACCAATAACTGTGGCTCGCAACTTACGCCAGCGGGAGGCGCAAAAGATAATTGCACGATCACAGTCACATTTTCGCCTACGGCTGGAGGGTCGCGTCCGGACATCATCCAAATCACTGACGATTCGGCAAATAGTCCGCAAACTGTTGCGTTATCCGGTAGCGGTGTGATTGTTCAGGGCACGATACAGCTTTCGCCCTCGACTCTGGCTTTTGGCAATCAACAAACCGGCACAACTAGCGCGGCGAAAACGGTTACGCTGACGAACACCTCTTCGACGTTCCCGCTAACGATTTCCAGTATCACAACGGGCAGCCCTGATTACAAGCAGACGAACAACTGCCCCATTAGTCCGGCGACTCTAGCCGCCAACGCTAATTGCACCATTCAGGTGACATTTGGTCCAGCTGCAGCCGCCAACTCGGTTGCCACCCTAACTGTGACAGGCGTTGCGGCAAATTCACCACAGTCGGTGGCGCTGACCGGCACTGGTACTTCACCGGGCTCTTCGGGTGCTCCAGACTTTACCCTGACCAGTGCTCAGCAATCGATCACTACGTCTTCGACGGGCGGGTCAGCTACGTTCCAAGTTAGTGCAGCTCCGCTAAATGGTTTCAATCAGCAACTGGCTCTAACCTGCACCGCTCCTTCCGGAGCAACCTGCTCCGCGTCTCCAGCTTCGCTTGCAATGGACGGTACCTCGACTCCAACATCGAAGATCACCGTGACCATTGGAGGCAGCACTAGCCAAAACTTGCCTAATACAACGGAACTGAGGCACGGACCACGACCGATCTTCGCATCGATTTTCCCGGTCGGGATGTTCGGTATGGTGGTGGCAGGAGGCGTTGGGGGAAGAAAGCGGCGAGCGATGATTCTGCTGGTCCTGGTGGTGCTTGGCACAGTCCTGCTCTCCGTCAGCTGCGGTACCAACGGTGCCAACACGAAGAGCACTATCGCCCCTGGGACGTACCAAGTAACCGTAACTGCTGCCAGCAGTGGCGCCAGTGCCCTCAGCCACTCGACAACTATCAGTCTGACCGTAAACTAACGAAAGCAATGCGTAGAGTCATCCGGCCACCTTCGGGTGGCCGGAATCTTTTCAGCGAAGCCTAGCGTGTCAAACTGGAGTTCCGGTCCACTAATCACGGAGACAGCGGCGACGCTTGTGTTCTGCGCTTTCGAGGGCACGTGAACAAAGGGGCTGTCTGGTATGCATTCCCGACCGTGTTTCCAACCGACGGTTTTCCCGCGAGCAACTTTAGGGCTGCGCCTACCTCGTTCGTTTTAACGCGAGTTCATCGAAGCCTGTCATCTTAAGCACGCTATTTGGCGAAGGTTTCTCAAGAAGGTCTTGAGGTCCGTATCAACTTCGAACCAATTCGAACCAAGCCTCTCGCGTGATCGATCGGGGAAGAGAAAATCTTTTTACATGGTCATCTATTAAGTTGGACATACTTGGCCCATGCGAGCTTGTGTTTTGTCGATTGCGAGTTCCGCCAGACTTCAAAACGCTGAGTGCGGGAAGCAAGCATTTACAATTGAGCTAGCCAGCTCATGGCCACCTCTAGTCAACCCGCTGCTGCACGAGAGCGTTTTCCGATTCCTACGCTCATGCAGGCGGCGGTATATCGCGGCATTGATGACGTGCGAGTGGAAGCGGTTCCTGTTCCCTCGTTGGGAGTGGGCGAGGTGCTCATCCGCGTTCATACTTGTGGCATCTGCGGGACGGATCTGAAGAAAATCCACACTGGTTCGCATTCTGCTCCCAGGATCTTTGGTCATGAAACGTCGGGCGTGATTGCAGCGATTGGAGTCGACGTTGAAGGCTTCTCGGTTGGCGACCGTGTAATGGTCTTCCACCATATTCCCTGCGGAAATTGCTTTTATTGCGAGCGGAAGGTCTATGCGCAGTGTCCGGTGTACAAGAAAGTCGGTTGCACCGCTGGATTTGAGCCCTCAGGCGGCGGCTTCGCGGAATATGTCCGGGTGATGGATTGGATCGTCCGGCGAGGACTGGTGAAGATTCCCGCTGGTGTTTGCTTCGAGCAGGCAGCATTTGTCGAGCCGGTAAACACGTGCTTAAAGGGAATCGATGCGCTTCGGCTTGTCCCTGGCGAGACCGTGCTCGTCATTGGACAAGGTCCAATCGGTATCATTCTGGCTTCGCTGGCGCGGCGAGCGGGTGCCCGGGTGATTGCTTCCGATTTGTATGAGCAGCGGCTTACAATGTCTCTGGAGTATCAGATTTCCGAGACCATCGACGTCTCGAAAGCAGATTTTGTGAAGGAAGTGCGCGCGCGAACGGACGGACGCGGAGCCGACGCCGTGTTGCTGGCCGTGGGCGGTAACGGTCTGATTCGACCGGCAATGCATGCCGTCCGATATGGCGGACGGGTGATGCTCTTTGCACAGACGTCGCGCGGGGAGGGCACAATCGATCCGGCTGCAGTTTGCGTGGATGAAAAAACATTGATGGGCTCCTACAGTGCATCAATTGACCTGCAGGATGAGAGTGCGCGGCTGGTTTTCAGCGGAGAAATTGATTTTGCGGGACTGATATCGCACCGCTTTCCGCTGACCGAAGCGGTGCAAGCGCTGCATTTGGCTGCGAATCCGCAGCCTAATTCGATGAA
>DATEMI010000302.1:0-2107 GCA_035275665.1 Terriglobales bacterium
AGCCTCGCGACCCCCGACTCAAGTCGGGGGCTTCCACCTGGACGACGCTGAAATGTCCGCTCCCGACTAAGCTCGGCGTACCACGAACTGCGGGTTCTTTGCATAGATAAAACAGCCGCCAAATAAATGCGCCAACTTGCGCCTGCGGAGGTGTGTAATAGAAGAAGTACCCGACAAAGGTTTGGCCGCCGTCGACCAACCCCTGCTGGGCGGAGGCGCAATGACCCAGCGCGGTGTTCAGAACAACGGGACTGAGAGTTCTGTCGCCCGCATTGTCGCGATTGGTGCATCTGCAGGGGGCATTCACAGCCTGCGCGAACTTCTGCCTCACCTTCCACTGATTTCGGACTGCTGCATTCTGGTCGTGGTTCATCTTGCTCCTTTGCATCGCTCGTTTCTACCGCAGATTCTCGGTCGCGGTGGAAGCTGGACGGTAAAGCAAGCCCAGGACGGTGAAACGATACGCACGGGCGTCGTGTATATTGCTCCTCCCGATTTGCACCTTGTATTATCTGGTAACCATTTGCAGTTGCTTTCTTCGGCGCATGTGCGCTTGAACCGTCCTTCAGTGGACGTGTTGTTCAAGTCTGTCGCCGAAGAACGCGGCACTGCCGCGATTGGCGTGCTGCTTTCCGGTGCCGGTCGTGACGGCTCCGAAGGTCTGCGCTCGCTTAAGAAGCTGGGCGCGTGGACCATTGTGCAAGATCCGGATGAAGCCTTGTTTCCCTCCATGCCATTTCATGGAATCGAAACCGGCTGTGCCGATTTCATTATGCAGGCACGGCTGATCGCGCCCAAGATCTCGTCGCTGTGCTCTCAAGGGTGAGTCGTGAAGCTGGACGAACTGCTGCATTTCCTCGCGGAAGAACGCGATTTCGATCTGCGGGGATACAAACCGACGACGCTGGAGCGGCGCATCCGCAAGCGCATGAGCCAGCTCTCGCTCTCGACATACGAGAGCTACATCGAACATATTCGTGCGCACCCTGACGAGACCAACGAGCTTCTCAACACCATCCTCATCAACGTCACCGAGTTTTTTCGCGACCCCGCGGCTTGGGATGTAATTGGCGAAGACATCCTTCCTTATCTGCTCAAGCGTCTGCGCACCGGAGACAGCTTTCGCGCCTGGGTCGCGGGCTGTTCAACCGGAGAAGAAGTCTACTCGCTCGCGATTCTTGTAGCTGAATACTTTGGACCGCGCATCTCGGAGTTTGATATCAAAATCTATGCCACCGATGTGGACGACAGCGCGTTGAATATTGCTCGCCGCGGTGAGTACCCCCCTGATCGATTGCGGCGTGTGCGTCCGGAGTGGCGGCACAAATACTTTTCCAATGCCAAGCTGCCGCGCGTTAATCGCGACATTCGCCGCATGTTGATCTTCGGGCGCAGCGATCTGGCGCAGGACGCGCCGATTTCGCATGTGCAGATGATCGTCTGTCGCAACGTGCTGATCTATTTCGACTCGATCACGCAAATGCACATTCTCAATCGTATGCACTATGCGCTCGATCCCGGGGGTATTCTTTTCTTAGGAAAATCTGAATCTAAACTAAGCAACTCGACGATGTTCCGGCCCGTCGATTCAAGGTGGAGGATTTTCCGGAAAGATCATTCGCAGCCGGGCGGCGACATTCCTCGACTCTCCGCCGCAGCCAGGAGCAATGAACCCGAGACTTCGGAAGACGGTTCGACCAAAGACCACGAAACACAGCGCACGAAGCTCTACTATCGTGCCCTCCTCGAGGTACTCGAGCCCGGCGTCTTTGCCCTCGATGCCAATGACATTTTGATCTCCGACAATAAATCGGCTCTCGATTTGTGGGGCCTCTCCGGCAGCAAGCTCGTTGGGCAGCACATCGCGGATTCCGCTCTGGGCCGGCAATGTCCTGAATTGGTACAGAAGGTCGAAGAAAGCCACCGCAATCCTGATCACCCGGTGAAGTTCGAGTGCCCAGTTAAGATCGACAAGGACAATCGCATACTGGCGATTACGGTGCGGCCGGTGAACGGCGAGAGCGGGCAGCGCGTGGGCACGCTCGTGTACGCCGACGATGTGAGTCATCGCGAGAAACTTCAGACCACCATCGAACAGCTTGAAGCG
>DATEMI010000303.1:0-3160 GCA_035275665.1 Terriglobales bacterium
ATCCCCAACCTCGAGGAGATTCTCGAGGGACGATACAAATCCAAAACGGGCCTGGGAATGGGTATCGTCGGCACGCGCCGTCTCATGGATCACTTCTCGATCGAAGCGACGTCCTCAGGAACCAGCGTGCGCATGATCAAAACAATTCCGCGTCATCAGAGTCTGGTGACCCAGCGCGCCGCCCGCGAACTCCACCAGAAGTTGGAAGGGCGAACTCCAGAGAACCCGTACGAGGAAATCGAGCGGCAGAACCAGGAACTGCTCAAAACGCTTCAGGAACTCCGTGTACGTCAGGAAGAACTGGAACTGCTGAACCGTGAGCTGCAAGATACGAATCGCGGTGTCGTTGCTCTCTATGCTGAGTTGGACGAGCGCGCCGATTATCTGCGCCGCGCCTCCGAACTCAAGACCAAATTTCTGTCCAACGTTTCTCACGAATTCCGCACGCCCCTGAATTCCATCATTTCTCTGGCCCGTTTGCTGGCGGAGCGCATGGATGGCGACCTGACGACCGAACAGATGAAGCAGGTAGGCTTCATCGAAAGTTCAGCCCGCGACCTGCAGGAACTCGTGAACGATCTGCTCGATCTGGCCAAGGTTGAGGCCGGCAAGATTCGGATTCGACCGAAGCAGTTCGAGGTGCATGAGTTATTCAGCGCCTTAAAGGGCATGCTCAAGCCGCTTCTCGCCGACAACACCTCAGTAGAACTGATCTTTGAAGACGCGCATGGCATGCCGAAGCTGCACACCGATGAAGGTAAGGTCTCGCAGATCCTGCGCAATCTCATTTCGAACGCGCTGAAATTTACCCCCTCTGGCTTCGTGCGGATCGCGGCACGGCTTACCGAAGGAGATCTCATCCTGTTTTCCGTCGAGGACACCGGTATCGGAATCCCGCCGGAACATCACGAGCACATCTTTCGCGAATTCAGTCAGGTCGAGAACCCGCTCCAGGAGCGTCATCGCGGCACCGGGCTGGGATTGCCTCTCTGCCGGAACCTTGCTCTGCTCCTTGGGGGAAAAATCTGGCTGGAAAGCCAGCCAGGCAAAGGTTCCACGTTTTACGTCGTGCTACCCGCTGTGTACGTAGGTGAAGCGGTGAATCCTCGGGAAATCGCAAGGCTTCCCGCTCCGGATTTCCATCGCGCTCCAGTGCTGTTTCTCGAAGACAATCCGGAAACCTCGCGCATCGTCGAGAGCTATCTGCGCAATACAGAATTTCAGCCGATTCTCATCTCCAGTGTGCCGCAGGCGGAGGTCTGGATGGCGCGGCATACGCCGGCCGCTGTTGTGTCTGATATTTGCCTCGAAGACGAATCAGCCTGGGAATTCCTTAGCCGCTTGCGCGAGCGCGCGCCCTCTCTGCCGCTGATCGCAACCAGCATCTACGACGAGGCGAGCAGGGCGGCCGCAGCAGGAGCAAACCTCTTTCTGGCGAAACCGCTCAAACGCGATACGCTGTTGCGGGAGCTTCGCCGGCTCACGGTCCAGACTGGAACACGGCGGCTGCTGCTCGTGGACGACAACGACGTCTCCCGATATATCGTGCGCGAGTTGCTGGATCATCCCTGGCTGCAAATCGAAGAAGCCAGAAATGGCACTGAGGCGCTGGCCGCGCTGAACACGAGCCTGCCGGACGCGCTGATTCTCGACTTGCTCATGCCCGACATGAGCGGGGCAGAAATTCTGCGCCAATTACGATCCAGCCCTGCAACCGAGAACTTGCCCGTATTGATCTATACCTCTAAGCCGCTGGACGAGTCGGAACGCGCTCGCCTGGAATCGTTGCAAGTACGAATTGTCCGGAAGGAAGATGTTTCGACGCGCCTGTCCGCTCAGCCATTCCTTGACTGGCTCACTGCTGCCGGGGTTTCACCTGGGAGCTCTGCAGGATTCCAGTGACTGAAGGGCGGCCGTTCTCGGCAAGTTGTCCGACAGGAGGCAAGAGGGGACAAAGGTGCTGTGGGACGACGTAGGACTCCTGCAGCATTAGCGTGAGCTGCCCTACGGTTGCTTCGATCTGCCGGCGATCATCATCGCCTACCCGCAGTCCGGGCAACATCTCGGCTGCTTTCTGAATCGCCTTGCTGGCATCAGCGTACAGGGTACACCTTGTTGCTAAGAGACGCGCCCCTCGCACAACCGAGCAATGTGGCCGCCGTTTCGAGCTCTTTCCTCACAAAGTCGATATGCAGTGCCCGCGTCGTCGCTATTGCGTTCTGCGCCTGAGCTACATCGGTCCCCATACAGCCTCCTATGGAGTCGGATGCCTACTTCGCCGCCTTCTTCTGCTTCGCCCACCGCTTCCGCTGCGCTTCTGCAATCTTTGCGCGGGCTTCGGCGCTAAGGGTGCGCTTCTTCTTCGCGGGACGCCCTACGCGTCTTGGAGCGTGGTGATTGCCGGTACCGCCCAGAACGGCGCGCACCTGCTGAAGACGTGAAATCTCGGAATCAATCTCGGAAAGAAGTTCGGAAACGTTCATGCGCACCAGTGTAGCGCGACTCGCTTCACCCGCGCTTTCGTGGGGAGAGAAGCGAAGTGATGATAGTGAGCATTACGACAGCCCACACGAAATACGCCCAATGAAAATGGCTGGGAACCCAAAGCAAAAGCATGGCCGCCCACCGAAACGCGATTCTATCAGGCCTCAATCCAGTGAATCTTCGGCAGGTCCAAATCAAACCATGAAGTCCGGGGCGTAGACGAGTATCTGTGGGTTGTCGTCGGCGATCTTCCGCCAGCATATCTTGTTGTGGACGACTGCAAGACACCCAAGGAAGCGCTTCGTACCTATATCGGCGAGATGCGGAGGTGGGTTGCTTTTGCCGAGTATGGCGGCGATCCGACTAACGTTATTCCCGTGAATGTCCCCCCAACGCCAGAATGGGCCGAGACCCTGCTATCCCGGCTCGATGCACTCGAGCGCGACATCATCCCGATGTGGTGCCCCAGTGATAAAGACCTTTCATGATGCCGACGGGGGCGAGTGACCGGCAACTCCGTCGAAAAATGCCACGGGGTGGGCATTTTTCATGCATATAGCTGGGTCAAAAGACCCATGCGTAACTCGGAAGTTTCTGAAATCGACCGGCCCCCGACAGTGGGTTGAACTTTCCCAGTCGTCGATTCGAGCGAGTTCTGGTCATGGCCGCAATCGTA
>DATEMI010000304.1:0-4252 GCA_035275665.1 Terriglobales bacterium
AGGTTTACCAGCGCGGTGGTGAGCAACACCATGAATACGGAGAGCAAGCCAAGCGGAATCTCTTTGCCGAACACCCGGATGTTGGGAGGAACCTTCCACCCACGCTCGCCTTTGTACTTAAACCGCAGCACCAGCATGGCGAAGCTGTTGAAGGTGAAACTCCAAATGACGCCAAACGCATAAGCCTCGCCGAGGACGTTCACATCGCCTCGGCTGAGCAGGATCGTGATGACCTGCAGGCCGACGATCAGGTTTACGATGCGATAGCTCGTTCCGTACTTGCGCTGCGGTTTGCGGAACCAGTCGGTGAGAACGCCGTCTTCTGAGACGCGGTTCAGCACGCCATTCGATCCAATGATCGAAGTGTTGATTGCGCCGGAGAGAATCAGGAAGCCAACAACCACGACGAACGTACGGAAGAGCAGCCGCACGATGAGGGGGCCGTTGAACCACATCACCAACTCAGCCAGCAGGTTGTTCTCGTAACTCGCGACCGGTACGTGCTGCGGGATGATCATTACCGCAAGCAGCGTGCCCACTCCAGTAAACAGGAAGCTATAGATGGCGACGATAATCGCCGCGCGTTTCAGGTTCTTCAGCTTCGGGTGTGCGATTTCACGGTTCACCTGCGCCAGCGTCTCTTCGCCGCTCATGGCCAGCACAGAATGCCCAAAGGCCATGAGAATTCCGAACAGCCCGAACGTACTGGCGACGCTGGTGTGCTGCAAGAATCCGAGGGAGGTGTCGTTGAAATGCAGGTTCGAGGGGGTCGGCCAGGGTGGAAGCTCGCCGCCGTTCTTGAGCAGCGTGACGACTGCCCAGCCAAGCAGGATCACCACCATGATGCTGGTGATCTGCATCACGCGTAGCGCCTTGTCGCTCGATTCCTCGATGCCCTTGATGTTTTCCCACCAGTAATAAAGCGTAACCGCAAGGCAGATCACGACCGACGCGGCATTCACGTTGAGCTGAGGCGTGCCGTGAAATATCGCGTGAATGCCGGGACCGATCCAGCCGTGAGCATCGGCTTTGCTGAAGAGCTCGTTGACGAGCCCCCCAATGTACTGTCCCGCTGCGACTCCCGAAATGGGACCAGTGAGGATGTAGTCGAACATCAGCGCGGAGACGCTGAGCTTCGCCAGTGTCCCGCCGAGCGCTTCCTTGACCACGCGATACACGCCGCCGCGCACAAACATCGAGCAGCTTTCGACGTACACCGCGCGAACGGCGAAGGAGAAGAGCATCACTCCCAAAATGAACCAGGGAGCAGAGCGTCCGAAGGCGTCTTCGGCGATGCCGCCCACGTAATAGGCGGATGAACCCAGATCGTTGAGAACGATAGCGGCAGCGCGCCAATACGAGATAAACGTAAGCGCCACCGAAGAGGCGACTACGATTCGTACTCGGTTGGAAGGCGTGAGTATCTGAGAACCAGAGGACATTCGTTAGCAGAACCTGCTGCCAAACTCGTCCCGCGGGCGTGGCGGGCAGAGACAATCAGGCGCTCAGGAGGCTTAGCCGAGGTTAACTGTACGCTTGCGATTTTGTACGGTCAATCTCAGCAGCATCGTCGGGCTCGACCAGCAGCTCGAGATCTTCGACAAAGCTAACCAGCACAACCACCAGCGAACCCACGACCCCGACAAAAAACAGAACGACGAAGATCCGGGCCGCGACTTGGAGCAGCGCATTCATGCGATATACATTCTAGCGGATGCCAGAGAGCGGCAGCCGCAATTCTGCAGCTTAAAAGACGTATATCCCCCATCAATTAAATTTATTTGGGCGGGGCGAAACGCTCAGATACTCTACTTTCCATCCTTGTTCTGTCGCTGTGTGCCGAATTCATTCTGAGGAGACCATGTCCAACGAACTTCGAAACTTTCTCGCCATTCCTTACGACGAATTGGAACAACTGAACCTGGAAGCCAAGGAAAAACGCAAGCAGCGCGTTCCATTCCACGAGGTGCAGGAAGAGCGTCTTCGTTATCTGACTGACGAGAAGCGCATCAAGGCCGTCACCGTACTGTTCAGCGACCTCGAGGGTCGTCTGCACATGCTCGATTACGACAAGAAGTTTCTGCTGCGCGCTTACGACAACCTCACGTTTGACGGCTCGTCGATTCGTGGCTTCACCGCGCAGCGCGAGAGCGATCTGCGGTTGGGAATCGACTGGAGCGCGTTCTACTGGGCCCCGGCAGACATCTTTGGTCCCGGAAAAGTTTTGGTCTTCGGCGACGTGATCGACAAAGGCGGAACGCCTTATACCGCCGACATTCGCGGCATGTTCAAAGAATGGGCGCAAGCTCTTCACAAGAATGAAGGATTCACGCTGAATGCCGCCAACGAAATCGAAGGCTTCCTGTTCGAAGGAGCGGACGCGGAGCGTCGCTATCACGAAACCGCCAAGTTCAATTACGTAAACACCGGCGGCTACTATCACTCGCTGCCGGGCGATCCGCTGCGTAGTTTTATCGATACAACGGCGGAAGTGCAGCGCGCGATGGGTTTCCAGAATGAGAAAGATCACCCCGAAGTCGCGCCTTCCCAATTTGAAATTAACTACAGCTATGGCGAAGCGGTAGCAGCCGCCGACCAGATTCAGCTCTACAAGCTCATCTGCCGCCAGGTGGCTACGAAAATGGGATTCACCGCTTCGTTTCTGCCTAAGCCTGTAGTCGGCGTAAACGGCAGCGGAATGCACACGAACGTTTCTGTCAGCAAGAACGGAAAGAATACGTTCTGGGATCCAAAAGGAGAAGAAAAGCTGTCGAAGAACGGCTGGGGATTCATTGATCGAATCCTCACTCACGCCAATGACATCTGCCTCATGCTCAACGCGAGTGTGAATGCGTATCGCCGTCTCGATCCGCACTTCGAAGCGCCCAACCAGATCAAGGCGTCGCCAGTCGATCGCGGATCGATGATCCGCATCCCGATCGGCAACGAAAAGACCTCGCGCGTGGAAGTTCGATCGGTCAGTCCCGACGCGAATCCATACATGGTGATGTACTCGGTGTTCCGCACCGGCCTGGAAGGCGACATCTCGAAAATCAAGAACCTTCGCCAAGCTGAGCGTTACCTTCCGGACAACATCTATACGGCGATTGACAACTTCCTCGGCGCCGAATGGACCACGAAGATGCTGGGGGCCGACGTGAAAGGCCGTTACGCCGATCTCAAAAAAGCGTCAGCTGATCGTTGTCCACGTCTGCTGGGAACGTTTGTAAAAACACCGGAGGTGCAGTATCACCACGACGTTTATAACCAGTACCTCTGGAACCTGTTCTAGACTCCAGCTCCCAATCTTTCAATCGAGTGCCCCACTCATCGCGTCCGCCTGGGCGGATTCGATGAGTGGGGTTTTGTTTCAAGAGATTGTGAAGGGCTATTTCCATATCAGGAAGTCTCCTTTTCCAGCTATCCATCCCAACTCTTTCCACTCGACTATTGAAATCAGAGCCGCTCGATTCGTACGATAACTGCCGCTCATCACGAGCGAGGAAAATTAAACCGTGGCCAAGTATCACCTCGCGCAAGTCAACATGGGACGCATCAAGGCGCCTCTGGATTCGGAGGCAATGAGAGGATTCATCTCACGCCTCGATGAGATCAACGCGCTCGCCGATCGCAGTCCCGGCTTCGTATGGAGACTGCAAACATCTGCAGGCAACGCTACGTATTTTCGTCCGTATCCGGAGGACGAAAGCATTCTGCTCAATATGTCAGTTTGGGAATCTGTTGAGACGCTGAAGCAGTACGTTTACCGCACAATGCATGCTGAAGTGTTGCGCCAACGTCAGGACTGGTTCGAGAAATTCTCCGGTGTGTATCTTGCGTTATGGTGGGTGCCGTCAGGACACATTCCCAGCATCGACGAAGCCAAAAAGCGGATTGCTCACCTCAACGGTCATGGCCCGACACAGTTCGCGTTTAATTTCAAGACGACCTTCGAACCGGACGACGAGTTTCAAAGCAGCATTGATTGGTCATCGTTCATACCGTGTCCGGCGATGTGAAGCCGCTATTCAATGCAGGCTGGTCACCGTCATTAACCAGGATAAGCCCTGCTCCTATGTCCGAGCCCTTGCTCATTACCCGGATGGATGGCCCCGAAGATCGTGCCCAAGAGGAAGTCTTCAATCCGAGCTGGCAGGAAATTGAAACCGCGATCCGGCGCCTCAACGGAGACTCTTGTTCACTGTTGATTCTGGCGATTGGAGACCCTGTACCGCATCTGGGCATCGGTGGA
>DATEMI010000305.1:0-10922 GCA_035275665.1 Terriglobales bacterium
ATGCCCGTTATGGGAAAGGTGTATACATCTACAACGCGTACGCCTTTTACCGGCAACTGCCCGAAGGCGTGCCCGGCGCCTATCGTCTGTTTGCCAACATGATCAGCGTGGGGAAGAGTCCGCAAGTTGCCAATGGACAAGGCGGCAGCCAGCGTTCGGCAACCAAGAGAAAATCTTGAAGGTCCGAATTGGCAAATCCGCTTGCTAAATACTGACGCTCCATTGTTGCCCAATCGGCCGGACCGACGCGCGCCCTCGCGCGGGTTTTGGTTCCGATACGAGAACCGCAGTGTTCACTTTTACTGTTGAGTACGAACTCATGAACTGAAACCCGGCCGAGGGCGGCCGCAGGTCCTTTCTCCGTGTGCTCTGTGGCTCCGTAGTAAAAAATTGCAGCTAGCGCGACTCATTTGTGGTCGCGAGGGTCGTTTTCAATTGAGTACAGGAAAGTTTTGATGGTCTCGTCGCGGCGGGCGTTTTCATCAGCAAGCCGCGACGAGGCAGTTTCATACAACTTCATTTCTGCTTGTGCGCGCTGCTGTTGACCAATGTGTTGATAGATCTGCGCGAGCCGGTAATGCGCATCGGCAGAGTTGGGATCCATGCGGGCGCAGACCTCGGATTCGCGCAGCGAATCCTGCCAGCGCTCAAGCCAGCGATACGCCTTTCCCAGTTGACAATGCGGCGCTGCATCGTGCGGAAGAGTTCTGACCGAGTCGTTCAAATCGCGCACGATCTCTGCGGTGTGGGCGGTGTCGTGCGCCGCGTAGTCACGATGGAAGCGAAGCGAAGCGCAGTAGAACTGAATCTTTGTCGCGTTACGATGCGCGCCGCTGTAGTCGCAAATGCGGGCCACTGCCCTAGAGTCCGGCGCTCCCGTTTCATCGAGTTCAATCTGGCCCACGTACTCCAGAACAGGCTCTGGGTTGGCGGCAATCGCCGCTGACTTCAACAGCGTTTTGATTGCGTCCTGCAAGCTGCCCGCGAAATAATCCACCATCCCCAATGCAAACTGAACGCGCCACGAGTCTGGATGCAACTCTTCGGCCTGCTTCAAAACCACCCGCGCGGGTTCAAAGCTCTTGTGGCGCATGAGCTCCACTGCCAGAGAAATTCGATACTTTTCTTCGTTCGGAGCGAGAGCAACTGCGGCTTCGTAGCTGTGTACGGAACCAAGATTGTCGCCGCGGGCTTCCTGAATGTCGCCAATCAGGTCTTCGAGTTCAGCACTGTGGGAAGTTTTCTGCAGAGTTTCAGCAGTAGCTAATGCGTCATCGAGTTTGTTGGCTCTGAATTCGGCGAGCGCGAGATTGAACTTCAGATCAGCCCGTGAAGGTTCAAGCTCGACTGCTGTCTTGAGTTCGTCGGTCGCTTCCGCGAAATGTTCATGCGCGATGAGAAGCTCTGCCATTCGCTCGCGCAAACGGCTTTCCTGATCGGCAGGCAATGCGATTTCGCCGAGAGCTTGGATCGTTGGGCGAACTTCGTCATTGCTGCCGAGTTCGGCTTCGAGCAGCATGAGGCCAACGTTTGCATCATGAGTGCTAGCAAACAACGAGTTCGTCAACGTTTCGGCACGTCGCCAGTGGCCCGCCTGGACTTCAACCGCGGCAGTGGCCATTTGAAGTCCAACCTGAGCTGGCGCAAGCGCGAGAGCTTTTTCCATTTCGGAAGCTGCGCTGTCGGCGTTTCCTATTCCCAACGCAATCGCCGCCTTGAGGCGACGAAAAACGATGCCTTTATCGATTGAAGTTGGAGATGGAACACCGTTTAAGGCCTGTGATGCATCCGCATAGCGATGTAGTCGCGCAAGAACAGCGGCCCATGCAGTTCGAGTCTGCGCATCACCGTGACTCAGCTCAGCGGCGCGAGCGAGAAGCGATTCAGCCTTCATCAGATCGCCCGCACGCTCGTATATCTCACCGAGCCCCGCCAACGCCGAATGATTCGCCGGCGCAGACTGCAAGATGTTTTCGTATTGCTCCTGAGCCTGCTCATCCTGGCTCGCAGCCACATAGGACTGGGCCAAAGCCAAACGTGCGGAGAGATCGCGCGGATGTTCTTGAACATGAGCCGACAAAACTCGGATGGCTTCTCCCGGGTTGCCCGCAGCGAGCGCAGCTTTCGCCTGTGTGACCGCGGAGATCGGTTGCTTCCCCCCGTTGGAGCTCTGCTGCATTGGACACGGGAAGATGCCGACTGCACCGTACAGCAGCACGCCAAAAAGAAAAAGTAATCTCTGTGTTCGGCCCAAAATGGAACGATTAACCTGCACGATGAATCTCTACCAGCTCCCTGCGGCTTCGGGGTGGGCAAGCCAGCTTTCAATCAGCTTCACGATTCCATCTTCGCTGATCTTCACTAGTTTGCGTCCTTTTTCAGCGGAGGCTTCGCTCACGCGGCCCGAGTAGCCGGGCCAATCCTGCGCAGTGGATTTCTGTAGAAAGTACGGCGGTCCACCAGAGAGATCGGGAGGCTCGGGCAAATCGCGTGCTTTGTCGAGACGAATCAGATCAGGACGAAAAGCGGCGACCGCCGACGTTTCCAATGGACCTCCATGGCCATGTCCGCCGTTCGACTGCGTGAACAACCCGAGTGACTTAACCATTTCACCCGGCAGAAACTCCCACCAACTCGCGAACAGCAATGCCGAATCGCTTACCTCGTGCGCCACTGCGGCAATCGCGCCGCGCGCCGGGCCAATGTTGCCGTCGTGCCCATTCAGAATGAATATCTGACGAAATCCAAGATGCAGCACATTGCGCAGAATGTCGGCGAAGTACGAGGTCATCACCTCCGGTCGCATACTCATCGTTCCTCCAAAATGCGCCGTGTGCGCCGGACATTGCGTAAAGCGCACTGTGGGAAACAGCAGAGCCTTAGTTCGAGCCGCAACGCGATCGGCTACGCCGGAGATGATGATTGAATCGGTTCCCAGAGGATTATGCGGGCCATGAAATTCCAAACTGCCCAACGGCACCATCGCGAATGGATGGCGGGAGACAAGTTCGCTGACCTCGAATCCGACCACTTCTTCGTAACGCGTTGGCTGCACGCGATCGTCATGCGTCTGCATTTCGGCGCGCATGGTTTCCAGCAGCGCGGGAGCGGCCAGCGCCGCTCGCAATATCGTCCTTCGTGTCAGCTCCTCCATGCTCCTCCCTCAATGCTGGTCTGCTCTACGTGCTATATTTCGCTCACCGTTCGTGTTGCAAAATCCAGGATCCCCCCATTGGCCGACAACTCTACACCGCATCTTCCCGATGAGATAGCGCTCGCCTCACAGAAATTGGTTCGCGGCATGGGTCTTACTCAATCCAGCGCCGTGAACATGCTGGAGATGATCGGCATTGGCCCCTTCATCACCATCGGCGTGATTCTCTCGGCGATGGGTGGGCCGCAAGCCATCCTGGGCTGGATTCTCGGAGCAATATTCTCCATCTGCGACGGCATGGTCTATGCGGAACTAGGCGCGGCGATGCCCGGCGCCGGCGGCGCGTATATCTACTTCCGCGAGGCCTTCGGTCCGCGCACCTGGGGACGCTTGATTTCCTTCCTCTTCCTTTGGGAGACGATCTTCGCCGCCCCGCTCTCGATTTCGGCTGCCTGCGTTGGATTCGCCGAATACTCTCATTTCTTTTTTCCCAATCTGACGCATCTCGGTGTCGGTGCGCTAGCCGCATTCATCAGCCTGCTGATTGCCTTCTTACTGTACCGACCGATCAAGACTGTGGGACGTCTGTCAGTCGTTATGCTGGCGATTGTCTTCGCGGCGATGTTCTGGGTAATCAGTGCCGGGCTCATTCACTTTAATCGTGGCATGGCGTTCGATTTTCCTCCCGGCGCATTTCATCTCTCCAAAGCATTCTTCTATGGGCTCGCCAGCGCAACTCTGATCGCCATGTATAACTACGGCGGATATAACAACATCACCTATCTCGGCGCTGAGGTTAAGAATCCGGCGCGAAATATTCCGCGGGCGATCGTCATATCGGTGTTTCTCGTCGCCGTACTTTATCTGTTCATGAGTGTGGTCATCATTGGCACAATGCCGTGGAAGGATGCGGCTGTTTCTCATGCAGTCGTCTCAGAATTCATAGGGAAGCTGTACGGCTCAAGAGCGGCTGCACTGATGACGCTTCTCATTCTCGCGGCAACGCTCGGCGGCATCTTCACCATGACGCTCGGCTACTCGCGAATTTTGTATGCAGCTGGAGCAGAAGGAAATTTTTTTCAGGTATTCGGTCGAGTTCATCCAACCGGCCACTTCCCTACTGTGGCCCTGGTCGCGATCAGCGTATTGGCGATCCCGCTCTGCTGGCTGTCGCTGGAACGGTTGCTCTCCGCTCTGATGATCACGCAGATCATCTTTCAATTCGTTCCCCAGATTCTGGCGCTGTTCGCCATTCACCGCTACCGAAAAGATATTCCGCGTCCTTACACCATGTGGCTTTTCCCCGTTCCGGCCCTCATCGCTCTGGTCGGCTGGGTCTACGTGGCTTCGACTCCTGACCAGCGCCAGTACGTCGGGAGCGCTCTGGTTTTGTTAGTACTGGGATTAGGAGCGTTTCTGTTGCGAGCCCGAGCACTCAGGTCTTGGCCAGTGACAGAACACGTCGACAATCGGTCGAGATCCGCTGTCTGATTCTGGTTTGCATTCACTCATGAAAACAGTCATTCAAAGCCGCTTTCTTCGCCCTCGTCCACTGCTGAATTTCCTGATTCTTATTTTCTGCGTTACTGCTTCCGCCCAGGCGTTTCAGGCTGAAGGGAACCAGCACCCGACCGCCGACCTGCTCTCCGAGCTGATTCGCATCGACACCAGCAATCCTCCTGGAAACGAAAACAAAATCGCGGAATTCCTTGCTTCGCGATTGCGTCCGCTGGGATTCGAGATTCAAATCGTGCCGACGCCGGCACCCGGGAAAGCGCACTTTATCGCGCGCCTCAAAGGAGACGGAACAAAGAAACCGATCCTCATTGCAGCTCACGCCGATGTAGTAGGAGTAGAAAAGGAGAAGTGGACCGTCGATCCCTTTTCGGGAATCGTTCGCGACGGCTATGTCTATGGGCGGGGCGCCATCGACTTCAAAGGCGGTCTTGCCGTCTTCACGCAAGCAGTGATGCAGCTTGCCCGGAATCATGTGCCTCTTCACCGAGACGTAATCCTCGTTTCCGAGGCCGACGAGGAGAGCGGGCCATACAACACTACGTGGCTCGCTAACTCGCATTGGGATCTGATCAATTGCGAGTTCGCCCTCAACGAGGGCGGCTGGATCATGGACGACACAGAGGGCCACGTTCAGTATGTGAGCGTCTCGACGGCAGACAAGCTGTCGATTCCCGTGCTGGTAACCGCGACGGGAAATTCGACGCACTCGTCGATGCCGGCGCCAGACAACGCGATCTACGCGCTTTCCCGCGCTCTAAGCCGCCTTTCCGCATATGAAACTCCGCTGGAACTCATTCCCAGCACGCGCGAGTTTTTCGAAACGCTTGCAAAAG
The DNA here is from genome assembly GCA_035275665.1 of Terriglobales bacterium. GTDB lineage: Bacteria > Acidobacteriota > Terriglobia > Terriglobales > Acidobacteriaceae > Gp1-AA112. The sequence goes on from DATEMI010000305.1 coordinate 5,506, forward strand.
TCAGCCAGCCGCCGCTTTCCACAAATCTCGACATCCTCCTCAACAGCAAGGATCCGGCGCAGGTGCTTGAGGCCGATCGGCAGGTGAGTGAGAATCCCCTGCTCCATGCACTGATGCGCAACACGCTTGCCGCGGTGCTTCTGAAAGCGGGTTTTCGCGGGAACGTAATTCCGGGATCGGCTCAGGCGACGATCAATGTGCGTCTGATTCCCAATACGGATTTCGACGCCTTACTCTCCCACATGCGGCAAGTCATCAATGATCCCCATGTCGAGGTCTCGCTGGCACCGCCCGATACGCCGGAAGGCCAGCGCGCTGCTGCGCTGCTCAAGCAAAGGTCAAGCCTAAGTCCCTCGACTAAAGAGACCCCGCTGTACCGCGCGCTGCAAGCGAGCGCGCATTCGATATGGCCTGACACTCCGGTTACGACTTACCTCTTTCAGGCAGGAACGGATGCCGGCGCATGGCGCAGCCGCGGCATTCCCGTTTACGGAATTTACCCTTACCCCATCACCGCGGAGGATTTGCGCCGCATGCACGGGAACGATGAGCGCGTCTCCGTTCACTCTCTCGAGCAAGGGACAGAACTGATCTATAAGACGCTCGTGCAAGTTGAGTCGGAGTAGAGGGTAATCCATCATTCCGATCTAACTTCAGCGGCTGCTATGATTTTGAGCGTGATGGCGTCTTCTTCAGGCAGTCGCGGCCCTGCTTTGGTGGTCGTCGGCGAATTCTTTTTGGATCTGATCTTTTATGCTCTTCCCGATCTTCCCAGATTGGGAGAAGAGGTGAAGACCCGCCATTTTGCTCAGCTCCCAGGAGGAGGACTGGCAACCACATCGTTGGTCGCAACCAGGCTGGGAACCTCGACCGCGGCCATCGCGCGCGTTGGAGAAGACGCGCGTTCGAGTCCGGCATGGCGAAGTCTGGCGGAGAACAAAGTTTTTGTAGGTGCTTGCGAATTTTCTCCATCGCTTCCGACGGCGCGAACGGTCTGCGCCGCTTTCAATGGCGATCGGATGATGATCACGCATGACGTCATCAATCAACATCTCGAAAAATTGTTGAGCCGCCCGGCAGTGCGGCGAGCCTTGCAGAGGGCTAAGCACGTCCATCTCGCGTGCGCGCTCTGGCCTATAGCTCCGTGGCTCGTTTGGATCAAACGTCTGCGCGCACAAGGTCTAAGCGTCTCGGCCGACATAGGTTGGAATCCCGAAATGTTCAAGTCTCCGGGCCTTCCGCGTTTGCTGCAGACACTCGATTTCTTATTCCCTAACGAGGTGGAAGCTCGCGCGATCACCGGCGAGAAAACCACCGAACGAGCCTTGAAAAAACTGGCCGAGTGGATGCCAAGGCCACTTATCAAGTTAGGGCAGGCAGGTTCGATGGCGATCCAAGATCGCAAGGTGATGCGAGTCGCGCCGCTGCAGGTCCGCTCAAGGGACGCGACAGGAGCAGGTGACGCGTTTAACGGCGGCTTTCTCCATGGCTACCTCGCAGGATGGGACCCCGAAGACTGTCTCCGGGCAGGAAACGTTTGCGGTGCTTTAGCAACCACTGGAGCCGGCGGCTCTTCGGTTCTTCCCTCGGCGGTAAAGCTTCAGAAATTGATGAGTCGGCTCAAAACCGATTCTCAACTCGCACCAGCAAGGCGACATAGGAGAACAATCCAATAATGAAGATTGCGATTATTGGCGCCGCGGGCGTGAGAACGCCCCTTCTGATCTATGGGCTGTCGGAAGTTTCGCGAAGTGTCCCGATTTCGGAAGTCGCATTCTGGGACATTGATTCCGCTCGCTTGGCTGCAATGGGCAAGGTCTCGCGGGCAATGGCGAAACGCAGCCACCTGCAGGCAAGCCTCGATGTTTGCTCCACTCCGGAGAAAGCCCTGGAAGGAGCGAGCTACGTGATCACCAGCGTGCGCGCCGGCGGCATCGAAGCACGCGTGAAGGACGAAACCATCGCTCTTGCGCACGGACTGGTGGGACAAGAGACAGTCGGCGCCGGCGGCTTCGCCTGCGCAATGCGCAATCTCGCCGTCATGCTGGAATACGCGTGGGTCATCGAGCGCATTGCTCCAAACGCAATCGTGATCAATTTCACGAATCCAGTCGGCATCATTTCGCAAGGCCTGCTGAACCACACAGCCGTGAACGTAATCGGAGTGTGCGACACTCCGCTCGAGACGTTCGAGTCAATCGCAACCGCGCTTGGAAAAAATCCCTTTGAACTTGAGTTCGACTATTTAGGACTCAATCATCTTGGATGGGTTCGATCGGTTCGGACCAAAGCTGGTAAAGACCTGCTTCCTTCGATTCTTGCCTCACCTGAGCTGATCCAGAGGTGCTATCGGCATGCCCTGTTTCCGCCTGACTTTATTCAAAAGCTGGGCCTGCTTCCGACTGAATATCTTTATTTCTATTACTTCCCCGATACTGCTTATCGCAATACCAAACGCACCGGACAATCGCGCGGCGAGGCGATTTCTCAGATGAATCGCGAGCTATTCCAGCGCCTTTCCGACGCTCCCGAATCGAAACTAATAGAGATTTATGAAAATTATTTGCGGGAACGAAACGCGTCTTACTTCAGCATTGAGGCCACGGCCGGAACCGTCCGCAAAGAGGGGCAGGAACTCTATTCGCAGTTCTCAGGATATGAACGCATCGCAACCATGGTGTTGCAGGCACTCAACGCACAATCGCCGACTTCGATCCCGCTCACGGTTCGCAACAACAATGCTCTCGAAGATCTCAGCCCCGCTGATGCGGTAGAACTGCCTTGTGCGGTGTCGTCGGCCGGAGTCATTCCCACAAAAGTGGGCCGTGCGCCGGAAGCCGTGCGAGACCTGCTCGTGCAGGTAAAAGATTACGAACGCCTCACGGTTCTTGCCGCCGTTAACCATTCCAATCGATCTGCCGTTGATGCTCTGGTCAAAAATCCATTGGTTGCTAAGCCACAGCTCGCGCAGGAAGTGCTTTCAGATTATGTAAAAGCATTCGGGAACCAGATGCGCCTGCCCTCTTCAGCCTGAGCGAGGACAGGCCCCAACTTCGCAACAACGGAATGGCTTTCTATGGCAAATACGTTCTGCCGCGCCTGATTGATCTCGCAATGAGGAACCAGGACGCGTCCCGACTGCGCGCAGAATGTGTCCCGCACGCTCGCGGCAACGTGCTGGAAATCGGCATCGGCTCCGGTTTGAATTTGCCTTTTTATTCTTCCCAGGTTCGTCGGGTGTATGGGATCGACCCGTCCATCGAGCTGCAGCAAATGGCAGCAAAGAAAGCGTCCGACCTTCCATTGGAGGTCACGCTCTTCCATCAATCTGCGGAGGAACCCTTCCCCGTTCCTAACTCAAGTATCGACACAATCGTGATGACGTGGTCGCTGTGCTCGATTCCGGATCCCGCCACGGCCCTGCAGCAGATGAAGCGAGTCTTGAAGCCAGATGGCCGCGTGATCTTCGTCGAGCACGGACGCTCACCCGACATCAGCGTAGTCAAATGGCAGGATCGCATCACGCCACTGTGGAAGCACATCACCGGCGGCTGCCACCTAAACCGCAAGATCGACGATCTCATCCGAGCCGCAGGCTTTCACACGACCGAGCAACGCGAGTTCTATCTTCCTGGACCTCGGCCCATGACGTACACCTACCAGGGCGTTGCAACACTTTGATGCTGAGTTTGCACAACCCTGTTTGGGCAACGGCAGGTAGGTAATAAGCTATGTGATGACCTACACAATCAGCGGCGATGGAACATTGACAGCCGTTCCGAATTCGCAGGCGAAGACGAGTTTAACGGTTGCGAATACAAGTGCGGCCACATCCGATAACCTGATCGGATGATCGTCGGCGTCATCTCTGACACACACGGGCTGCTTCGTCCTGAGGCGATCGCGGCCCTTCGCGGATCAGAAGCAATCATTCACGCCGGCGATGTCGGGCGCGAGGAAATTTTGCGCGTCCTCAAGCAGATTGCGCCACTGACTGCGGTGCGCGGGAACATCGATACAAGTCCATGGGCGCGCAAGCTGCCCGCAACGGATGTCCTGGAAATTGCTGGAGCAAGCATTTATGTGCTTCACAACATCGATGAACTCGATCTCGATCCTTCGGCAGGTGGATTTTCAGCCGTGATCTTCGGTCACTCGCATCGGCCCCTGATGGAAAATCGCAAGGGTGTACTGTTCTTCAATCCAGGCAGCGCTGGACCGAGGCGCTTCAATTTGCCGATCTCCGTTGGTCGACTGATCGTCGAAAATGGAAGACTGATGCACGAGTTGATCGAGCTGACAGGTAAGTAACTTCATCTGCGAGAGAAAACACTCTACGCGATGCTAAGATAATTCTTCCATTACCTATCATGCCCGCGAGCAGGAAAACATATCGCCAGTCAGCGTGCTGTTGTTGTCCCGGCGATGAACGGACAATTCCGGCATCGAGATGATCGGCTGAACGATCTACTCGACCCTTAGAAATCTCGGCCCGTCTCGGGTCACTAGCGGAGAACGTGAATGAAAATTGGCATCCTCACTGGAGGCGGCGATTGTCCCGGTCTAAATGCCGTCATCCGCGCTGTAGTTCGCAAAGGAATCTTTCACCATAAAGACGAGTTCGTCGGCTTCCTCGAAGGATGGCGCGGAGTCGTGGAAGATCAGACCATGCCCCTCACCCTGAACGCCATTGCCGGCATTCTGCCGCGCGGCGGCACCATATTGCGGACCTCGCGTACGAACCCGGCAAAAAAAGAAGGCGGGATCCAGAAGTGTCTGGAGACTCTGAAGCGACACAAAATCGACGCCATGGTCGCGCTTGGCGGTGATGACACGCAGTCGGTCACGTACAAGCTCCATGAGGCCGGCTTCAAAGTCGTCGGCGTGCCCAAGACGATCGACAACGATCTCAGCGGCACTGACTTCTGCTTCGGCTTTGACACTGCCGTGAACATCGCGACGGAAGCCATCGACCGCGTTCATACCACGGCGGAAGCTCACAATCGTGTGATCGTCGTCGAAGTCATGGGACGCGACTCAGGATGGATCGCCATCTACAGCGGCATCGCCGGCGGCGCCGATGTGATTCTCATTCCGGAGCGTCCATTCGATCTGAACGACGTTGCCGAGACGATTCGTCAACGTCACGCTCGCGGACGCTATTTCAGCATCGTAGTCATCGCCGAAGGTGCACGTCTGGCTGCGGGTCTCGACGATCAGATTGTCGCTGAAAAAGGAAAAAAGGACGAGTTTGGCCATGTTCGTCTCGGCGGCATCGGAACAATCATTGCGCAAGAGCTCGAGAAGCGTACCGGCTTTGAAACTCGGGCTGTGATTCTCGGGCACACGCAACGCGGCGGCTCGCCTACGGCATTCGACCGCATGCTCGCCACTCGCTACGGTATCGGGGCCATTGA
>DATEMI010000306.1:0-5126 GCA_035275665.1 Terriglobales bacterium
GTTAGTGGGCCGAAAAGCCTCGCGACTGCATGTAAGTCGTAAGCACCGCCGGAGATCCTTCGCGCGAAAGAAGCGCTTCAGGATGACAGGTTTTCACAGTATTGAAATTTCCTCTGACTGCTTCGTTTATGAACAACATGGACACTGCTCTTTTGTTATGTTCTGGCAACTGCAGATGAGTAACCCACGCACCGGCCATCACACTGACAACTCAAGTTCGCGCGACAAAAACTCCATAATCTCCGGCGACCGCTCCAAACTACCGAGTTCCTGTCGGAAGGATTCGTTCATCAACCGTCTCGCCAACTTGGCCAGAACCTGCATGTGACTGTTATTCGCATCCGACTCGCGGACGGCGAGCAGGATCACCATGTTCACGGGCTTGCCATCGAGCGCAGCCCATTCTACCGGCTTGCTGAGTTTCAAGACCGCAACCGAGTTCGCGTTGATGGCGTCGCTGCGACAGTGCGGGATGGCGAAGCCATGGCCCAGACCTGTGGAGTAAGCGCTCTCGCGCTGCCACACAATTTCCTCCATGCGATCAGGATCCTGCGTGCGCCCGGTCATGTACAAGGCATCGACCAGTTCACGAATCGCCTCTTCTTTGGTTTCGCTGTCAGAGCCAACGATTACGAGTTCAGTCGAGAGTAATGGTTGCTCGACAGCTTGTGAGTGCGCCTGCGCGAGTAATATCTCGACGTCCTTCACCTGAGCCGCGCTTGTCATGCGATCGAGAATCAGCCGGCATTCAGCAGCCGAGAGTTGAGCGATCTTCTGTTTCAAGCTGGGAATCTGTGGCGCTGCTGCGCTGATCTCATCGAGTCCCAATCCGATCAGGATTGGCAAGTTCGCGGGATCCCCTGCCATCTCGCCGCACATTCCGACCCATTTGCCATGTTCGTGGACCCCATCCACGATGTGCCGCAAAAATCGCAAAAAGCTGGGATGATGGACGCGCGACAGGCTGGCCACTTTGGCGTTGTCGCGATCGACCGCCAAAAAATACTGATTCAGGTCGTTCGTTCCGATGCTGAAGAAATCAAGCTCGGCGCACAGTTGATCGAGGATGAAGGCGATCGAGGGCACCTCAATCATGATTCCCAGGGGAATGTTGCGATCGAATTGGATTCCCGCTTCGGTCAGTTCCTGTTTCAGTTCGGCAACCTGCGCCTTGAGCCAAAGCACTTCCTCGATGGTCGATACCATCGGCGCCATGATCTGGATACGTCCGAAAGCCGAGGCTCGCAAGAGCGCACGGAGCTGCGCGCGAAAGAGCTCCCGGTGCTCCTGATAGATACGCATTCCGCGGAATCCCAAATAGGGATTCGATTCAGGTGGAAGATTCAGGTGTGGAACGGGCTTATCGCCGCCAATATCGATGGTGCGGATGATGACCGGACGCTTGCTTGCCGAGCGCGCGACTTCGCGGTAGATCGAGAATTGCTCTTCCTCATCCGGCGCCTGAGCCCTGCCAATAAAAAGCATTTCCGTGCGGAAGAGTCCGATAGATTCGGCGCCATTCGCGAAGGCGACGATGGCTTCTTCTCCGGATGAAACATTGGCCGAGACCTCGAGCCGCTGACCATCGCGCGTGGTCGCCTGTCCGTAACCGCTGCCCACGAGCACGTTCTGGCGCGCCTGTTGCACACGGCGTTCCCGATTGTAAAAACGCTGAATGGGAGCCGTCCCGTTGGGAATCACGAGGCCGCGGTTCGCGTCCACCACTACGTCATGCTCCTGGGAAAAGAGCACCGGGGCGTCCTTCACGCCCACCACAGTAGGAATTCCCAGAGAGCGCGCTAGGATCACCGTATGCGAAGTAGTTCCGGCATACTCCAGAACAATACCCTGCAGCCAGCGAGACTCGAAGCTCAGCAATTGCTGCGGCGCGAGAGTTTCGGCCACCAGCACGCTGGGTTCGGTCAATTGCAGTGCTGGAGCAGTGAAGCGCGAACCATATAGCTCTTCGAGGACACGCAGGCAAATCTCCTGAAGATCGACCGCCCGATCGCGAATATACGCACTGGCGGATTGCTGCAAGGTAGAGATGAAGTGCTGCGCGGCTTCGATGAGCGCTTGCCCTGCCGAGCGTCCTTCAGCGATGAGTTGACTCACCTTGTCGGACAAGGAAACGTCGTCCAGAATCGCGAGGTGAGCCTTGAGCACGCCAGCTTCCGCCGGCGAAATCGATCGCGAAAGCATCCCTTTTATGCGCTCGCGAACCGCACCCAAAGCGCGCTCGATTTTGCGCTCTTCCCGTTTTGGATCTTCGGCTCGCTCGTCTTCCAACGCCTCGGGAAGACGCATGCCGCCGATCACAACAGCTTTGCCTTTCCCTATTCCGGCGCTGACGGCGACGCCGCAGTGATAAGAAATCGCGATGTGGGCAAGCGCTCTGGGCAAAGCTATCGCCTTGCGGTTGTCATCAGGCACGCTTAAAGGTTGATCGCTTAGCGGTAGATTTTGGTCGATGTATCCGCGCAGAGCTGCATACGCAGATTCTTCATCTGCTCCGACGATGCGAACCGAACATTCGTCGCCGCTGCGAACATCGGCGGAAATAATGGCCAGTGTGCTTTTGAGATTCGCTTCAGCTCCAGTTCTCAGGTTGGTCAGGGAGAGTTCAGAAGCAAAGCCGCAGGAGAATTCGGCCAACTGGCTTGCCGGGCGAGCATGGAGTCCATTCGGCAGCGGACAAACGAACTTAAACTCCACCGGATTACAGACTCCCTGGCTCATGACCTAGCCTTGAATTCTTTTAAAGACACCGACCGGGTCTTTAATGGCGTCCTGCACCGGAACGCGAATGACCTTGATTTGATCGAAGCGTTCGCGGTTTTCGATCTCGATGTCGACAGCAAAGATCGCGACCTGCGCCTGGCGAATGTCGCTCTCTTTTAATTCGTTCTCGATCCCCATAGCGCCCTGGGTTTCGACTTTGATCTGGTGTCCGAGCGTTTTGGCAGTCTTCTCGAGCTGCTCGGCCGCCATGTAGGTATGCGCGATTCCTGTGGGACACGCAGTTACAGCAACGATCTTCATACTTTGGCCCTTTTCGAATTTCCCGCAGCGAACCGAGTCGTCCCCGAAATAGGAAGAGCCGAACTTCTGCCGCAGATGATTTGCATTCGTCCAGCTTCGACACAGGAGCTGATCAAACGCAATCCCTTGTGAACTTCTGTTCTGCTGATGGTAAGAGCTGCCCCGGTTCTTAAGAAAGAGCCGGCATCCACCCGCCAGGGCCATGAAAGCTGGCGGGTGGATGACAGCAGGTTTCCCGCCGCGGCTAGAACTCAGCGCGCAACGAGAGCTGAAGGTTGCGTTCGCTGCCTTTAGTCAGCACCTGTCCGAAACTCTTACTGGAAGGATCGAGCTGTAGCCCGCCACCGCTGGTGCCACCCCAGTTCGGGTGGTTCCACACGTTGAATGCTTCGGCTCGGAACTGGAAGTTGACCCGCTCATTCACTGCAAACTTCTTGAACAGACCCATGTTCCAGTTCTGAAATCCAGGCTGATAGATAACGTCGCGCACCTGTTGGGTGACAAAAGTTCCAAGAGCGGGCTGAGTGAAGTCGGAAGCGCAGCAGATCCACTGACCGCTTGATCCAAACGTATGAGGCGTACTTAGCTTGCCGTCCCACCCCCAATACTGGCCGTTGACGCCGCAGCCATAATTCGCATCGAGCCCGACGCCGGCGTAGTCCTTGGATTGAGCAGCGCTACAAGGCGTACCACTCTGGAACTGCGTGATACCGCTGAGCTGCCACCCACCGAGGATCTTCCCAGCGAGGTTCGACTGACTACGGAAGAATGGTAACTCATAAAGATAGTTGATCATCAAGATGTGGCGGGTATCGAACTCCGATGGACCCCACATCATGCTCGTGTTGTAGGTGTCGGGTACGACATCGCGTTGGTTGGAACCATTGTCCATGCTCTTGGAAAGCGTGTACGAGACACCAAACATGAATCCGTTCGCAAACCTGCGGGTGAGGCTCGCCTGCAAGGAGTTGTACTTGGAATCGGCAACGTTATCAGTTTCACGGATGGAGCCATAGCCCTTGTACGGCCTGAGTGCGTCGATGTTCTTCACCGTAGGATTCGCCGAAATGGTGGCAGTCGTAGGCTGGTTGATGTTTGCTTCGCGCTGCAGGTGCAATCCGCGACGACCAACATAACCGACGTTTGCAATCAGGTTCCAGGGCAACTCGCGCTGGAAAGAAGCGTTCCAATTCCACGCTTCGGGGTTGCGGAAGTCTTTGCTCTGAGTTGTAACCACGAGCGGAATGGCAGAGGCTGAGCTTGGCCCAAGAGCGTCCACATTACCATTGGTCAAGCTCGCCATTGGCTGGAATGGTGGATTCCCGCCCAGAAAGATCGAGTCGCTGACACCCAGACGGGTGTAGAAACGGCCCGCTCCAGCACGCAGGACGGTCTTATTGTTCAACTGGTAAGCAGCACCCAACCGTGGCTGAATGTCGTTCCATTGAATGTTGGAGTAGTGGTCCGGCACGCCACGGAACAAGAAGTTCCATTGGGTGGTGTTCGCTTCAGGAATGTGGTTCTTGGCGCTAGACGGGAACCCACTACCCGGAATCACCATGCCGTTGTAGAGCTGTTGCAGCGTTGGTGAGCCAAGGATCAGTCCTGTATTGGGATCGACCGTTACTGCCAGCGACGGATCATAGAACTGGGGATCGAAAACGGCCTGATTTCCCCACCAGGTGTGGTATGGAACGATGACCGAGTAGCGCAGGCCCGGAGTAAGGGTGAGATTCTGCGAAACCTTCCAACTATCTTGCGCGAAAGCTTCCCACATGCTGCCGCGGAAGACGGTGTAGGCGCGGTGGCCGATTTCTGAATAGCGATCGAACAGACCGAGAGCGGCGTTTGCCGCCGCTACTCCCGTTCCACCGGCGCGGTTGTCGACGAACTGGAATTGACCGTTCTGGTTGTTGGTGCAAGTCGAGCAAGCCGAGACATTGATTTCGTCGTTGTCGTTCTCACCCGAGTACTCATACAAGCCGCCAAATTTCCAGGTGTGGTTTCCTTTTACCCAGGTAAAACTATCGGAAAGATCTCCAACCGGGCCCGCGGAGTGTGAGGGATACGGTCCGCCGTTGAGG
>DATEMI010000307.1:0-20661 GCA_035275665.1 Terriglobales bacterium
ACCGGACGTTCTTGACGAAAAACGTGCGAACCGCCATCTTGTCTGGTTCAACTACAGCAACTCAGTTTTCAAATAATGAAAGATGAATAAACGATGACGAAACTTATGAACCAGCCTTTCTCTCGGCGCAAATGGTTAAAGGCCATGACCGCAGGATCGATTGCGTCAGGAGTATTCGGCGCAAATGAAATGTTTGCTTCCGGGTTGTCCGTGCAGCGCGAGCAGCAGTTAGCCGGAGCGTCTGCCGATGCCAGCACCAAGGGGACGCGCGTTTACAACATCCGTAATTTCGGGGCGAAGGGCGATGGCGTGACACTCGACACTGCAGCTCTGCAATCGGCAATCGATGCCTGCAACCGTGACGAGGGCGGAACTGTGCTCGTGCCAGCCGGTGTGTTCGTAATTGGCACACTGGAGATGAAGAGCAACGTCGCTCTGCATATCGCAGCGCAAGGCAAGCTACTCGGCAGCGCCGATGGCAAACAGTATCACGCGGTGGACGCCATCCCCTTACACGGGGACTCAACTCTGAACGACGGCAACGTTGGTCTCATTTTTGCCGTGAAAGCTGAAAACTTCACCATCGAAGGGCCGGGCGCGATTGACGGCCAAGGAGCGCAGTTTCGGAGTCCGGAACGGGGTGTACCTCCGCCCTCAGGTCGTGGCGGGAACAACCGTCCCTATCACCTGCTCTTTCATCAATGCAAGAACGTCACGGTCCGTGACATCTTTCTCACACAGAGTGCGTATCATTCGATTCGCATCATCCAGTCGAGCTATATCCAGCTACACGGCATTCATATATACAACCGCGTGAACCACAACAACGACGGGTTCCATTTCATCAGTTGCGAGCGCATCCACATCAGCGATTGCGACATCGAGTGCCAGGACGACGCATGCGCGCTCTTCGGAAGCTGCAAATTCGTAACGGTGAACAATTCTTCTTTCAGCACAAGATGGTCTGTCTTCAGATTCGGCGGAGGAGTCGCCGAGAATATCGCCGTATCGAATTGCCTCATCTACCACACCTTCGGTTGTCCGATAAAAATGCGCTGCGGCCCAGGTTCCCGTTTTGAGAATATGTCCTTTTCCAATCTGGTTATGGACGGAGTTACCGGTCCTATCTCGATCAACCTGGGCCCGCGTCGTCCAGGTGTAACTGCGCAGACTCCTTCTCCTTCAGAGCCGCAGGAGGCAACCGGCGAGCCGGGCATTGTGCGCAACATCGCTTTTCGCGGAATTCACGCCCGAGTGGTTGTTCCCGAGCCTTTCCCCGACGTTCCGTTCACCAGCGACTACCGCCCAGCGGAGATCAAATCGTGCATCGCTCTAAACGGCGTAGACATGACGATCGAGAAGATTTCCTTTGACGACGTTCACGTCACTTTTCCCGGCGGTGGAACCACCGAAGAAGCCGCAGTCCGTGACGTTCCGAAGATCGCCGGCGAATATTTCCAGAACGGTGTGCTCCCGAGCTACGCGCTTTATGCTCGCAACGTGCGCGGACTCACACTGAACAACGTCCGGTTCGAAGTGAGCGCAGCCGAAGCCCGCCCTGCAGTCGTATTCGATCGCGTCGAAGACGCGGCCGTGAATGCTTTCAGCGTACAAGGAACCAAAGAGGCAGAATCGACGCTACGTTTCATCGATACACGCGACGTGCTGTTGACCGCCACACGCCTTCTAACGCCATCCTCAGTCTTCATGCGAGTCGAAGGAGCGAGCAGTGGGGCAATCACCATCGATGGAGGCGATCTTTCCAAAGCGACGACGGCGCTGGCGTTTGCTGCAGGGGCTTCGGCGAAAGCAGTGAAGCATCTGGTTTGAGGATTTGGTGTCCTCAATTACCATCGCTGCTTATGAAACGTACCCTGGTTGGTCTTCTTCTGGTTCTTACGGGTGGATTGATCCTAGGTTTCCGCATCCTTCACGGTTCCACTGACAAAAATGGCAGACTCGGACTGCCCAGCAGCAAGCTGCTGCTGGAACCCGTTCCTGGCAATCCACAAAGCACCAACAGTTTCCCCACCGCAATGGCGCTTTCTCCGGATGGAAAGTACGTCGCGTTGCTCAACGACGGATATGGCACGTTTGATTCCGATTACAGCCAGTCAATCGCGGTCCTGGATATTGCCAAGAACAAAGTGACCGATTTCCCCGACAAGCGCCTTGAGCGCAGGGCGCGTCAATCTTTTTTCTACGGACTTGCATTCAGCAACAATGGAAAAGAGCTCTACGTCAGCATGAGCTCCATGACCGACCCTTCCGGCAAGAACTCCGGAAGTACAGGCAGCGGAGTCGCCGTCTATAAGTTCTCGAAGGGGAAAGTAAAGCCCGCAGGATTCATCCGCTTTCCCGCTTCTGACCGACCGGCGCAGCCGAAGGCGATGCCTGATGATCCTGACGAAGAGCCGAGCAAAGGTCCTGGATTTACAGTTCCATATCCGAGCGGCATCTGCGCCTTCCGGCAGAACGGTAAAGAGATGCTTCTCGTTGCGGATAATCTCTCGGACTCGGCCGAGATTGTCGATGTGAAAAGCAAGAAGGTCACGAAGAATGTTGACCTTGCTGTTTATCGTGCTGTTCCGGGTTCGTATCCATTCGCAGCAACTACTACGAAAGACGGAAGCACAGGATATGTGAGCCTTTGGAATGCCTCGCGGGTTGCGGAGATCGATCTGGCACGAGGCTCTGTGCGCCACATGTTCGAGTTGCATCTGCCGAGCAAGTTGGAAGCAGCGGGTTCGCACCCGACCGCACTGCTGCTGAGTCCAGATGAGAAGCGCCTTTACGCTGCGCTCGCTAATACGGATGAAGTAGCTGTCATCAATCGTGACAGTAGTGAAGTCTCGTATCTCAGCACCAAATTGCCCGAGCAGCAGCATGGTGGCAATTTCCCAATTGCCCTCGCGCTTACTCCTGATGGGCAGCGGCTATTCGTCGCGAACGCCAGCTCCGACGCCATAGCAGTCTTCGACAGCCCTCAGTCGAATTCGAAGCCGCTCGGGTTTATTCCCACGGAGTGGTATCCCACAGCGGTGGCTGTTCACGATGGAGAGCTGTTCATCGCCACCGGCAAGGGCCGGAGCACAGGGCCGAACAAGGGACTTACGGGGAAGGTAAATGGAAAGGAACGCACCAGCTACATCGCGACCTTGCTTCACGGATCGATTGCGCGGGTGAAGCTGGACGATATCGATGGGCATCTTTCCGATTGGACTCAGGAAGTGGAAGCCAGCAATCTCATGCGCGGCAATGCCGATCAGATTGCCTTTGCCGGTGGAGGCAATCCCATCAAGCATGTGATTTACGTCATTAAAGAGAACCGCAGCTACGATCAGGTGCTGGGCGATCTCGGCGCGGGCGATGGTGATCCTTCGCTGACCATGTTTGGCGAAAATGTAAGTCCAAACGAGCACAAGCTCGCGCGGCAGTTCGGCGTGCTTGACAACTTTTATGACAGCGGCGAAGTTTCAGGAGACGGGCATGTCTGGTCCAATGCTGCGATCTCCAGCGACTACACCGAGCAAACATGGGAGATTGGTTATCGTGGCAAAGAACGCACATATGACTACGAAGGAGTAGTGAACGAGCGGTATCCCATTAAGGAACACATTCCGGACGTGAACGAGCCGGCTACTGGGTACTTGTGGGGCAATTTCGCCCGGCATGGCATTACCTATCGCCACTATGGCGAGTTCATCTCTACGAAATTTTGTAGTCAGAAGCAAACGGAAGAAATGCCGCAAGCCGGTACGCCACTGCAGCAGGGCGGCACATGTACGCGTAATTCTGTCAAATTTGGCGAGCCGCTGCCGGACTACCTTGGACAGCCGCATGGATCGCCGAGTCCGTGGCCGTGGGCGATCCCGATGGTGCAGCAGAACATCGCGACCAAACCTGAGTTGGAAGGCCACTTCGATCCGCGTTATCCAGACTTCAATCTGAATTTCCCCGATCAGCTTCGCGCAGATGAATTCCTGAACGAGTTCGAGCAGTTCGTGAGCAAGCGAAATGCCGGGCAGGACACGATGCCGCAATTCATCCTGCTCCGCCTGCCGGACGACCACACATCAGGTACCAAACCGGGAATTGCCACTCCTTCCGCAGCGGTCGCCGACAACGATCTTGCGGTTGGCAGAGTAGTTGAGGCGGTTTCCCACAGCGCTTACTGGCAGGATACAGCGATCTTCATTTTGGAAGATGATGCGCAAAACGGTGCCGACCACGTGGACGCTCATCGCAGCATCGCCTGGGCGATTAGCAGATTCTCTCCACGTGCACCGGAAGGTAAACCGTTTGTCGATCATACGTTCTACACCACGGTAAATATGGTCCACACGATGGAAGCCCTGCTCGGCGCGCCACCAATGAACAACAACGACGCGCGTGCCGCAGTGATGGCAGCGATGTTTTCCGGGGCGGGAGATCAGTCTCCGTATACAGCGGATACAAGCAACCGAAATAACGGACTGATCTACAAAATGAACCCGGGCAAGGGAGCTGATGCCAAGAAGTCAGCTGAGCTCGACTTCTCCCACGCCGATGCTGTGGATGCTGGCATGCTGAACGCGATTCTCTGGCGCAATCGCATGGGAGATCGTCCCATCCCGCATACGCCAGGCGCTGAATTCAAATAGTGCTTAACAGAACCGCCGCCGCTACGCGGGATCCCCGGCAATCGCCGGTTTCGCGATTGCTGGGGTGCTACGCGGTGGGGCAGCCGCGTGTGTTGCGGCTGCTTCCCTGCGCAATTGCTGCAGCATCGTCGCATTCGGAGTTCGCCTTTCGGCGACCTCCGACCCACCGGCTACTGCCCGGGGTTCTGCTGTCACATCCGCGGTCGCTTATGCGACTGCTTCCGTGTACTGCTGAGGATTGCTGCGGAACTTGTCCGCGCATTGCTGCGAGCAGAAGTAATAATCTTTGCCGTTGTGATTCACCTTGGCTGCGGCGTTTTTCTCGTCGATCTGCATATTGCAAACAGGATCTCGTTGCATAGTATCCTCCGAACAGATTGGAAGGGCAGCAGGCCGCAGTAAGCTGCCCGCGGAGAAGGTAAAGTGTCAGAGAAGACCATCAGTGTCGTGGTCGCGGAGCGGCGTTCCACACCGCGATTCGCCGAGACGCCCGTTAAAGATGAGGATCTGAAGAAGATCCTGATCGCCGGACTCGAGTCACCCAGCGGCTACAACCTCCAGCCGTGGAGGTTCGTCGTGGTGCGAGATCGGGAGATTCGCACGAAATTACGGGCTGCCGCACATAATCAATCGAAGATCGAGCAGGCGCCGGTAGTGATCGTCGCGCTAGGTGATCCCGTTGGATGGCGGCAACGCGACCTCGACGAGATGATCCGCATCGGCGCGGACCACGGATATGCTCATCCTTCAAAGTCTGGGCAGACCCGGCAACTCATCCACGACTACCTCAGCCAGCACGAAAACTTGCCAATGTGGCTGAATCGCCAAGTCATGATTGCGCTCACCACGATGATGCTGATGGCCGAGGCGCTCGGCTACGACACGGCGCTAATGGAAGGCTTCAAAGACCAGGAAGTTCGCGACACTGTTCACGCGCCCGCCAATATGGAAGTCGTCTGTCTGCTCGCCATCGGACACCGCGATGGCGAAGACAAACGCTACGGCGGAAGATTTCCAAGCGATCGTCTGTTGTTTGCGGAACGGTTCGGAGATCCATTCAGACTGTAACGAAATCGAATCCCTCGTAAGACGAAGGGTGAATCTTACGTGCCGAGTGGTTTGGCTTAGAAGCTCAGGAGCTTAGCAGCTTAGAAGCTTTCTTCCATGCGCCGCGATTATCCCGATCGACCGTTTCTTGGCGTTGGCGGAGTCATCATTGATGACAATCGAGTCTTACTCGTCCGTCGCGCGAATCCGCCGCTTCAGGGTGAGTGGTCGATACCGGGTGGGCTCGTGGAAGTAGGAGAGACAACGCAGCAAGCACTTGTTCGCGAAGTCCTTGAAGAAACCGGTTTGCACGTTGAGGCAATGGGATTGGTCGAAGTATTCGAGCGCATTCTGCAGGATGCGCAATCGCGCGTGCAATATCACTATGTCCTTCTGGATTACCGGTGCCGCGTTGTCGGAGGAGAAGCTCAGGCTGCGTCAGACGTGAGCGAGACCCGGTGGGTGAATGTGAGCGAACTAGAGTCGTTTGCTGTCGCTCCAGAGACTTGTGCTGTAATTCGCAAAGCAATCTCCGGTTTTGAGCTTGCAAAGTAGTGTATTTCTGGCTTTCCGCCGTTCTATTCTGTGAATACTCACGCTTCGCAGTTCGATAGCTGCGAAGCTCGTTTTATGCTCCCAGTCGAACTCTCAGATGCAATTGCCGAACTGATCGGCGAAATTCCGCGCGCTGATCTCGCGCGCGCCGTCGGCGAACTCAGCTCGCAATATCGCGCGAAAGGGCGAGCGCGCCCACAGCTCACGAGGTCGCATCGAGCTGCGTATCTGGCAAGTCGTTTGCCGGCGACGTACGCGGTGATCTCGCGAGTGCTGCGCGAAGCTCAACTCCGCATTCCTGGATTGTGCGTTGAAAGCATGCTGGATCTTGGAGCCGGTCCCGGCACAGCTATGTGGGCTGCGGTGGAGCTGTTTCCGGAACTCGCTCACACGGTTTTGGTCGAAGATGCGGCTGAGTGGATTGAGATTGGTAATCGGCTGATGTCTAAATCGGAAAATCGTGCCATCCGCAATGCTGAGTGGCGACACGGAACTGTTACCGGCGAATTCCCGCCGCAATCCTTTGACTTGGTTGTGGCCTCGTACCTGATAAACGAAGTGCCTGTGAGAGATCGAGCCAGTGTCGCGCTCGCCGCGTGGCAACGCACGAGGAGAGTACTTGTGATCATCGAGCCGGGAACACCCGAGGGATTTGCCATTATCCGAAGCCTTCGTCAGGAGTTACTTGCTATAGAAGCTTACTTAGCGGCGCCCTGTCCTCATGCAAATGAGTGTCCGATTCCGGCGGGTGACTGGTGCCATTTTGCAGAGCGTCTGGAGCGCACCTCAGAACACCGCAATACAAAGGGAGGGGAACTCGGGTACGAAGATGAGAAGTGTTCGTACGTGATCCTCTCGCGCGAGCCGGTCGCGCTGCCGGGCGCGAGGATTCTGCGCCATCCGCGAAAGCACTCTGGACATGCCGAATTCGAGCTCTGCACGCGGGAAGGTCTGAAACGGGAAACGATCTCGCGCAAGCAGGGCGAGCGATTCAAAGCAGCAAAGAAAGCTGAATGGGGTGACACCCTGTAGAGGCGCAGCACGGCTGCACCTCTACTCGGGGCGCCAGTTCTTATTTTGGCGTGCTGCTTTTCGGCGGAATGCGATGTGCGGCTGATGCCGGTTTCCGCGGCCTTGCTTTCGGCTTTGCGAGTCCCGTGATGTCGATTTTAGTAATCTTCACCGGATCGTAAGGGCGGTTATCGCGCGGATCGGTTGCCTTGCGCGCGATCTGCTTCACGAGTTCGACACTCTCTGGCGTGCACTGCCCAAAGATCGTGTGATGTCCGTTGAGATGCGGCGTCGGCACCTCTGTAATGAAGAACTGCGAGCCGTTGGTGTTTGGCCCGGAGTTCGCCATCGCAAGTCGGCCGGGGACGTCGAAATTCAAATCTGGCGAGAATTCATCTTCAAAGCTGTAGCCCGGACCACCCTCGCCAGTTCCTTCAGGATCACCGCCCTGAATCATGAAATTCGGAATTACGCGATGAAAGATCGTCCCGTTGTAGAGCGGGACGCCATGCTCTTTCTTGTGCGTTTTGGGATTCGTCCAGTCCTTGGTGCCGGTCGCGAGGCCAATGAAGTTCTCGACCGTCTTCGGCGCCTGTTTCGGGAAAAGCTCGCAGGTGAGGTCACCAGCGGTAGTGTGAATGATTGCTTTGGGATTTTCGGCCGGCGCAGTTTGTTGCGTCGTGCTATTTGCGTGAGTTGCACGATGGGTTGTCGCCGACTTCGACGATGCTGTCTGGCCAACAACAAACGAAGGCAGAATGCAAAATAGGAAAAGAACACGAGATTTCATAATTGCCTCGTAGTTAAACTAATGAGCTGAACTCATTTGTCGTGCCGCTGACGCTCGCTGCTGCGACTTTTGAGTGCGCATCTGTTTGCTGACTTGTTCAACCTGGCGGAAGACGCGCATAAAATTGCCGCCAAGAATTTTCCGAATCTGCGTGGCAGTGTATCCCCGCTTCAGCAAGCCCTCGGTGATCTTGGGCAGATCGGCCGCTGAATCCATTCCTTCTGGCATCGATGGCGTGCCATCGAAATCCGAACCCAATCCAACGTGATCGATTCCCGCAACCTTGGCGACATGGTCGATGTGATCAATGATGTCGTCGAACGGCGGACGAGGGATCTTCGCTGCCCACTCTTTTGCTACTTTGTCAGTCTCGCGATATCGTGTGACCGGATCGGCATCTTTGTATTTCTCAGCGACTGCATCCGTCGCGGCCTTGCGATCTTTTGCCTGCGCTTCGTAAGCCTTCCGCCAATTTTCGTCGACGAACGCAGAGTAGTAATTGACCATCACGACTCCGCCCTGCTTGGCGACCGCTCGTAACATGTCGTCGCTCATGTTGCGTGGGTGATTCGTCAGGGCGCGTGCGGACGAGTGTGACGCGATCACAGGGGCGCGGCTCACAAGCAGCGTGTCGTAAAAAGTCTTATCAGAGACATGCGACACATCGACGATCATGCCCAGACGGTTCATCTCCTGCACGACCTGTTTTCCGAAGTCGGTCAACCCGTTGTGGTGCTGAACAGAAGGATCGTCGATATCGCCCGAAGAGTCCGCCCATTCGTTCGTGTTGGACCAGGTGAGCGTCATATAGCGAACGCCTAGATGGTAGTAGTCGCGCAGCAGACGGATGTCGTTCTCGATGGAATGTCCGCCCTCAATGCCCATTAGTGCTGCGAGCTTGTGCTCGCGGTGCGCGAACTCGAGTCCGGTCGTGGTGAACACCATTACCATCTTGTCCGGATGCTTTGCCGCCTGCTGGTACACGGCGTCGATGAGATCAAGCGTGCGGTGCGCGTACTGCCCCTTGAACTGCGTGGGCTCTACCCAAATCGAGAAAAACTCCGCTCCGAGATTTCCCGCTTTGGCTTTGGCAAAATCCAGATTGCCAGTATCGCCGGCGGGGGGATTCGCCATGTCGAAATTTTCATCGAGCAGCCGCTGGGTTGTATCAGCGTGAGTGTCGATGATGAGAGCTGAGTTATGAATCTGTCTGGCTAATGCGGAAGAAGACTTGCCCGTCTTTTTTGACGGTTTTGCTTGAGCCATAAGCAATGAAGACGAAGCAAAGAAGCTAACCACCGCGCACAGCAAAATCCGTGGCAGCATCGTCGTTTGTGAATCCTCGATAGAAATAGAAATGAAAGGCCGCTTACGCGGCCTTTTCGGATTCTACACGACGGAATTTTCTATGCAGAGCTATTGTTGCGGAGGAAGCGGCGGAAGCACTGGAGGTTCTGGCGCCGC
Organism: Terriglobales bacterium; assembly: GCA_035275665.1. Lineage (GTDB taxonomy): Bacteria > Acidobacteriota > Terriglobia > Terriglobales > Acidobacteriaceae > Gp1-AA112. The sequence goes on from DATEMI010000307.1 coordinate 9,511, forward strand.
CTCTGGAGCAACCACTGCTTTCGTCTGAATCGCGACGGGATACGGATAGCGTTGTGACACCATCACGTGGAAGCAAGCCTGACGGCGCTCCTCTTCCGGCTCGATGACATCCTGCTGTTTCAGATTTGCAAGGTAGTCCGCAATCCACTTGTGCTGCTTGCGCGTGAGTCCGCGCTTAGCGATGTCAACCGTAGTGCCGGCAAGGTGCGAGGAAGCCACTTCGCCTTCAGCCGGAGCAGCGTTGTGGTTATGCCGCATCAGCTTGCGTTGCTGTTCCACTGTGCGCACAGCCGAGTTGACCTCGATTGGTCTGTGAAACTTCTCGTAAAACTCACGGCCCATGTCATCGACGAACTGCGCCGTCCATGGCCGCGCATATCTGCGTTTGTCCTTCAGAGAAGGACTGATCATTACGTACGGGGTATCCTCGAGCCGAATCAGAACGCCGCGTTCTTCGAGCTGCTGCAATTGGTCGTCGTCTTCGATGCGCTGCAGCCCAGCTTGGTCAATTTCAGAATTCTGCTTGAGCAGCGAGTCGCGCGATCCACGCAGTTCGGGCGCAACCGGCGGTCCGTAGTAGCGCAAGCGGCGCAGACGGGCATATCGACGATGACGATGCGACGAAGAGAGATGTCGTGCGTTAGCTCGGCGCGGCACGTTGTGCACGCTGGCCTGAGCCGACACCGCAAAGATGGCCGACAGCAGAATTAGATAGAAACGGCGCATTTGTCCCTAGGGTCCCTGAGTTCTCCAGAGTTCAGCTACAGCTTCTCTGGATTGTACCTAAGATGCAACTGGGTATTTATCGGGTTCTCTCTTTAGTAACAACAATTTGCATAGGTAGGTGATTTTGGGCCAATGAACGTTCGTGCCTTGCTTTAAACGACAAAGTCGGTCGAAGCGTAAATTCAACAACTTACGTTGTGAAACCCCGCTGTGTTATTCTGCCCGGCGCTTTTTATTCGCCAATCGCTTGCTTCTCTCGCTCTCGAATACGGTCTTACTGGACCTGTCGGTCTGGGCACTTTGCGTCGCGGCGCTCCTCGCGTTTGCGCGGCTATCGGTGACGCATCCGGCTACTTCCTATTTGATTTTTCACGGCTGGTTTGTTTCCGCGCGCTCTGTTGCGATTCTCAATGGCGCGCCGACCCTGTTTTCCTGGCGGGGAGGAGATCCCGTAAGCGGAACTGAAATCTGTCACGCCGTGCTTCTCGCAGATGCCGCTCTTATGGCGATGACTTGCGCGTGGGTACTCGCGGCGAATCGCTATACAGCACGCGGTGAATCTGTATCTGACTTCGAAGCAATGCCGCTCAGGCGCGACATCGTTCAGGTGGTCGCCGCGTTTGTTATACCCATTGGAGCGATAGCCCTGTTGCTGTGGAGCAAAGTTCCCGGGTTCGATGGTCCACAATTTGCGGCGAGCTGGGCAGGTTCAAATTGGGCTGTAGTTGCTCAATCGTGGGTGGGACTCGGCCTTCTTGCCTTGATTTACTTTTACGGCTTCAGATTAGTACTCATCGCGCCATTCGCAGCTTATCTCGCATTGGCTGCGTACCAAGGCAACTTTCGTTTTCGGCTGCTGATTCCCGCGATCTTGCTGGTGCAGATCTATGTTGATTGGCGCGGTAAGAGATGGCCGCCATTGCTTGCATGCGTTGTGCTCTTCGCATGCGCGACCCTCTTCTTTCCGTTAAAGGGAATTGGACAAGCTCTACAGTCCGGGGCCGAACCTGCTGCAATCTGGAGGGCCGCCGAACACGAGATTACCGATGTCTTTCGCGGAACTCATCCCGACGAGATGGTCCTTGATCAGTTCGCGAGTGCGCTCACCCTCGCCGACCAGCACGGAAAGCTGTTTCTCGGCAAAACTTACGCAGGGATTCTTACGGTTGCGATTCCACGAGAATGGTGGCCGGAAAAGCCAGGCCTCGCTGACTTCGAAAAGGAGATCTCGACTGCGGCAAGGCCGGTCGCGGCAGACGGCATGGTCGTCACCATGCTCGGCGAGTTCTATGTGAACTTCTCGTATCCGGGCGTAATCCTGCTTTCGCTTGTTGTCGCATATGTCCTTGGTGCCGCCTTTCATGCCGTATACCGGCAGAGTTATTTCAGGCTGGCACGATTTGCGTACCTGCTTGTCGCTTGCAATCTGATTGAGGTCTATCGAGACGGGTTGGTTTCTCTATTTGTGTTTGTCGTCATCAACATGATGCCGCTTACCGTCATTGTGCTGCTGCACCTTTTATTCCGCTACCCGGCTACTCGATCTCTCCCGATCCTTCAGACTGCGCGCGTGCGTCAGCGCAGCAGTCAGGAGCAGCCAGTCGCCTAATGCGCATTCTGCTGATACACCAGGCATTCTGTGGACCGAATGACCCAGGCGGCACGCGTCATTATGAGATTGCCAAGGAACTAGTCGCTGAGGGGCATGAAGTCACGATTGTGACGAGTCGGTACAACTACCTCAGCGGTGGGCTGAAAGCCGAGCATCTCTATCCACCAGGCTTTCACGTTCACTTTGCGTCGACACTGATTGGCCTTCACCGCAGCTACTTCATGCGCATTCTTTCTTTTCTGAGCTTTGCTCTTAGTTCTTTGTTTGTTGCGCTTGGTGCTGGACCGCAGGATGTAATTCTCGGGACCTCCCCGCCCATCTTTCAAGCCGTGACTGCCGCGATCGTCGCCATCGTCCTTAGACGGCCGTTCGTGTTGGAGGTGCGGGATTTGTGGCCGGAGTTCGCAATTAGTCTCGGCGTGCTGCGCAATTCTCTTCTGGTATGGCTGGCTCGATTGATGGAGACGATGCTGTATACATGCGCGAAGAGCATCGTTGTGAACTCTCCAGCCTTTGAGAATTATTTGCAAAAGCGGGGAGTGCCGAAATCCAAAATCGAAATCGTCCCCAACGGCGCAGACATATCCATGTTCCATCCTGAAAGTCGGGGCGAGAGCTTCAGAAGAGCGCATCGGCTCATAGATAATTTCGTTGTGATGTATGCCGGCGCGCTCGGCTTGGCGAATGGCGTTGAAGTACTGCTCGAAGCAGCGAGCCTGCTACGGAACGAGAGACGGATCCAGCTTGTGCTGGTCGGGAGTGGAAAGCATGAAAGGCAATTGCGGTGTGAAGCAGAACTGCGAAAGCTTCCCAACGTGCTATTCGTGCCTGCACAGCCGAAGGAAAGGATCCCTGAGATCCTGGCGGCGGCGGATGCATGCGTTGCTACACTCGCGAACGCTCCCGCTCTGCAAGTCACGTTTCCAAACAAAGTCTTCGACTATATGGCCGCGGGCCGGCCAACCGTTCTAGCCGTAGAAGGTCCCATTCGAGAGGTGATCGAGAAGAGCGGAGGAGGCGTATGTATCGCTCCTGGCGACAGTAAGGCGCTTGCTCAAGCCATCCTCGCGCTGCGTGACTCGTCATCTCTGCGTGCTGAAATGGGAGCAAAGGCAAGAAAGCACGTGGAAGAAAACTTCAATCGAACACAACAAGCTCAACGGTTTCTCGAAGTCCTCAAAGGCGCTCTTCCGATGCACCCAATTACCCGCTCCGGTGCTAAGACAACAGTCGTAGGCGAGCATGGCACGTAAGCAATTCTGTGAATCGCATTACGCGGAGTTCGATGCTGCGAAGCATTTGCGGAGGTGTTGATGCAGTATCTCGTCATAGAGCTGTTCTGCGCGTGCCATCACATCGGCGCGTTCGGCTCTTGCTTGAATCAATTGTCGATTTACCTGTGATGCGCGTAATCGCAATCCAGCATCGTTTAAAGCTCGGATCATAGCGCCCGCAACAGAGGCCGGATCAGTCTCGTCGCAAAACAACCCGTTTTCCTCGTCACGTATCCACTCTCGAATCGATTCCACGCGTCCGACAACTGGAAAGCATCCGCATGCCATTGCTTCGAGTAGCGAATTTGGCGTGCCATCATGGGAACTCGGGCTGACCATCAGGTCGGATGCGGCAAGCAGGCTACCGAGATCTTGCCTTTCCAAAACGGGAAGCAACCGTGCGGAGTCACAGATCCCCATCTTTCTCACCGAGCGCTCAGCAGTTTTGTTTCCTTGCATGCCAGCCGTGATGAAGAAAGCATCTGGCACCCGCCTCAGCACGAGGGGAATAGCTTTGAAGAAAACGTCGTTCCGCACGTAAGCGCGAATGCCACGTGGATTGATTACCAATCGTCGTCCGCTCGGGATTCCGAATTTATTTAATGTGGTCAGGTCTGGCCGAAGGTTGAAGTAAAGCTCGCAATCAACTCCGCCGTTTCCGGGCAGCACTGCACTCGGTTTCTGCTCAGAAAACCCGCGCGACAGCGCGAGTTTGCGATCGCGCTCGCAATCGCAGTGCAGACCATCAGCGCGGAGTAAAGCGGCATTGGTGAGCTTGCCGAGTTGTGGATAACGTTCGGCAAACAGTGTGAGGTCGTTTCCCCAAACGGAAATCAACAGAGGAGTCGACGTGACAGACGTTGCCGCAATCAGGCCTTCATAAGGCAAGCGCATCGCGTGTACTAGATTGGGTTTGATTTCTGAAATCAGCCGACCAAGAGCACCGGATTGCAAGCGAATGCTCAACGGCGCGGACCAGGCTCGTATCGCTGCCCTCAGCCCTACCGGCAGCGTAGGTAAGTGTCTGTTGACTTGCCCTGAGAAACTCTGTCCGTTCGGTCCACGATTCGTCCACTCTGTCCCCACAAGAGGAAACTGAATGATGGACGCTCCCGGTATATCGCCGCGGCCGCATGGATATGAGGTGAGTACAGTAACTCGATGTCCCGTTTCGACAAAGTGCGAGATCCAGCTCTTCGCGATTGGACTACGCGCATCGGCAATGTAACAGATATGCATTTGAGCTCAGTGCGCTTTGGACCGTGAATTTGAGAGGTTATGCCCCTCACATCTTTTCGGCAATGTGCAATTGCCTCTGCGAATGTGCCCGAGCAGGCACACCAGAGGCGACCACATTGGGAGGAATGTCGTCAATAACGACGGCGCCCGCGCCAATGACCGCGTGATTGCCAATGCGCTTGCCGGGAATCACGACAGCGCCAATCCCAATTTGGGCGAAGTCGCCGACTTGCACTCCGCCTGAAGTCACGCAGCCAGGAGCCAGGTGAACATAGCGGCCAATTCGCACGTCGTGTTCGACGATGGCGCCGGTATTGAGAATTGCTCCGTCACAAATGTGGCATTCCGGATTCAAGACGGCGCCTGGCATGATCACCACACCTGCGCCGATGCACGCGCTGCGAGCGACGATGGCGCTGGGATGAATTGCCGTAATCAGCTTTCCGTCAAAGCTCGCAATCTGATTCGCCGCGCGTTCACGCTGGAAATTGTCCCCAATCCCGAGGGCGACTTGTGCGCCTGCATTTTGCTGTAACCAGGCAGCCGCAGGGAATACTGGAAAACCGAGAACATGGGAGCCACTGAGTGCCGAATTATCGTCGAGAAAGGCCGCGATCTGCTGCCCGGATGCAAGCAGAATCTCGGCGATGACTTTGCCGTGTCCTCCTGCGCCATAGACGACCACCGGCTTGATCATCGCTGTCAACTTGCTGCCTTCCGACGAGCCAGCTTTCGGTCTGCACCACCGCTGATCGACGCCGTTGGATTTGGAAGTGCGTGATCTAAGAACCTATGGATGACCTTCTCAGGACCAAACTCGCGTTCGGCGATTTCGAGCGAACGATTCCCGAATTGCTCCAACTCCCCAGGACTGAGCGAAAGCCATCGAGATACTGCTCCGGCGATGGATTCTGGCCTCAGTGGATCGAACAGAAATCCATTCTGTTCAGGAATCAGGCATTCAGGATGATTTCCTACTCGCGATGAGAGCAGCAAGGGCAGCCCAGCCCAAATCGCTTCAATCACGGCCAGAGGATTTGGATCCGAAATCGATGGCAGGCAGAATCCATCTGCTTTCGCGTACGAATCAAGAAGCTCTTGCTCGCCTTTATATCCTGAAAGAACGATGCCGAGATCAATCGCCTGTTCTTGGACTAGTCGACGTTGGCTCCCTTCTCCAGCAATGACGATACGCAATCGCGTGCGCTCGTCTGTTTTCAAAAGTCGAATGCCCCGCAGGAATTGAAGGAGTCCCTTTTCGGGCACAAGCCTCGCAACCACGAGCAACGTTCGGTTTTCATGTCTCGCGCGCGCTAACACCGTCTGTCGAAGAGTATTGACGCGATCACGGAACAGCTCAGGATCGACCAGGTTGGGAAAATGATGAATGTGCACTGGTGCTGCATTGGCTTCAACGTATTCCCTGGCCAGCTTTCCGGGAACGGCGAATTCCTTGAACCGCATTAGGACAAATCGGCGCAGCAGGGTAGAAATTCGGTCGTGTTGCTGAATGGATGCAAGATGCGATTCCGACCAGAAAATCTTCGTCTTCGCTTTCTCGCTGAACGCCGCAAGCCAGACGGTTGGCATCGTCCAGGATCCCGCAACCAGCAAAACTTCAGGTTGTCTGTAGAGCAGATCACGAATGACTTCGAGATTCACATGCCAGGAAGATCTTGCTGTATACCAATGCACACCGCGCAACAAGCGATGAGGAAAATCGAAATCAGGCTCCTTGAACGTCCAATTTCGATCAGGCTCTGACCGAGCCATGAACCAGACTTCGAAATCCCAGTTCCTGGCCGACAACTCTCGCTGCATAAGCCGGAACTGAAAGAGCCGATAGGGAGTCGGAATGTTGGTGAGACAGACGAACAGGGGCGCGCTCACGGCGCATACAAAGTATCATGCGAGGGTTTCGCTTTCGCTGCAGCACGGCTGAGCCGGTTTTTGAAGAAAGAGGTTCCGCCAAGAATGATGTCGGCTGGGAGATGCCAGACAGCACGCAGCGGAAGGACGGGAACATCTCTGGTACCGATGCCGCTCCCCCTCCCAAAGGCACAAGGAGGCGCGGTTTGGCGTCCACAGAACGCTGCTGCGCTGAGGAAATCTCTCGGCTCTGCATAAATATTTTGCGGAGCAACTCTGCTCCGCAGTTCTGCATCCAACTGTGCGTTATATTGGAAATCTGTACAGTTTAATGCGGTATTCACGGATGCTTCCCCCGCACCCGTCCGGGCACATTTTCCGTTAGACTCTTCGGGAAGTAAGGCGCAGCCGTGTGTGAGGTGGGCTGCGTTTGTGCGGTAGTTTGCCGCAAGCGCAAGCTAACCCTGAGGCGCTTAGGGATTCCGTAGCATCAGGAGAGCGCTATCGCGGCTGGCGCACTTGGAAGGAATTGCCACGGAGCAATGCGGTTCCTGCTGTGGCGAGCAGCTTGAGAGCTGAAAGAGAGGTCAACGTCTTACAGGATGGAACGCTTCCCGACCGTATCCGGCAATACCAATCTCGTCGATATTCTGGACCGCATTCTCGATAAAGGGCTGGTCATCGCCGGCGACATCCGCATCTCCCTCGCGAATGTCGAGCTGCTAACGGTCCGCATTCGTCTGCTGGTCTGCTCGGTCGACAAAGCAGAGCAGATCGGAATGAACTGGTGGAAATTCGATCCCAATTTGACCCATCGCCTGCCGCCAACGCCTGAGAGCCAGCCATTGCCGGCTCGGGCGCAAACGCGAGCCGCAGGCACTCGCGGACAGCGGCGTTCGGCGACTCCTAGTTCGACACGCCCGAAGCCGAGGGGAACAAATAAGTAAAGTAGCAAGCAGGTTTAATCGATTCAGGAGGGCCTTAAATGGCTGTTGAAAGAGTATCTGGCGGATCAAGTTTAATTGACGTTCTTGATCGGGTACTGGACAAAGGTATCGTCATCGACGCGTGGGTGCGCATATCGCTGGTGGGCATTGACCTGATCACGGTGGAAGCCCGCGTCGTCGTCGCTTCGATCGATACATACCTCAAGTACGCCGACGCAGTCGGACTTATGCCGACCGTCAGCCGTCCGCAGATCGCCGGGGTGCCGGGAGAGACCTTCGGCACGGAAGAGGAAGAGGTTCCGGCTACACGTCCGACACGGGTTCGTCGTGGAGGCAGGCGGTAAGCCTCGCCCTTTAGGGCCCCATGATGGCAACGCCCGAACTTCGTCTGCAGAAGCCGGAGACAGCCAAGCGAAATGGCTCGCCCCGTCGTGCTCCCGCAGCGCTGCGTCTGCTGCAGGCGGAGCGGTCGGAAGAGGTTTATCCGATCCTGCTCGAGGAGATCGTCGGCCTCAGCTTCGAGCGCACCTTCATCGTCGCCGTCGACTTCGAAACCGGCGAGGTTCTGCCTTCAGCCTCGCTGAACTGCTCGAAGAATTATCTCGATCGTTTCCGCAGTTCGCTGTTTGCTGCAGAGAATCCTGTCGTCGACGTGCTGCATTCGCAGCGTCCGAGCGTGGTCAAGGACTCATCACTTCATCATCGCTCGCTCTATTGCCATCCGATCTTGTACAGCAACACGACTCCCTGCTGGGAGGCCGAGCGCGAACGGCGTAGTGAGTGCCTTGCGGTTGATAATTGCATGCGTCGCCGCAAGATGAGCCTGGAGAGCCAGGTGTGCGGCACCTGCAATATGCGCGCCTATGCTGCGCTGGTCGCAGTCGAGCTGCCGACAAAAGCCGCTCCCGATATCGTTCTGCTCAACAACCTGATTGAGATGGCCAATCGCTATCTCTCGCGGCTGTTCAAGGTTGAGCATTACTACAACCGCATGACGGACATGGACGTGACTATCGCCCAGCTGCAAACCGTCATGCAGTCGATGAGCGATCCGGTCATCCTGACTGACAACCACTATCGCGTGATCGTGCAGAACCGCGCTGCTGAACGATTCTTCAAAGTTCCGGACAGCACTGTCGCCGAAGGTCTCACCGAAGGCTTGGCCCGCGCGGTAGAGATGAACAATCTGTTGTTCTCAGCGGCGCTATCGTCAGTGGCCGTTTCTGGCGTGGAAGCCTCTCGTGACCTAACGCTCATCGATGCTATCGAGGGCGAAGAGATGTTATTCGAGGCGGTGTGCACTCCGACCTTCGGACGAGACGGGATGCCGCTCGGCATGGTCACGGTGATGCGCGATGTCACGGATCTGCGTCGTGCGGATCAGGAGCTGCGCACCAACTACGACAAATTGCGCGCTGCTGAAGAGCTTGTTCGTCAGGATCGTGACCGCTTGAACGTCATTATTGAAAGTGTCGGCGATCCTATCGTTGTGTGCGACGGCTCGGCGAAGGCCGTCCTACTCGATCCGCTCGCGCACAACCTGTTTGGCGTCGGCGAAAAAGACAGTGTGGGTCCCACGCGAGTGCCTGACACTATTCGTGTCAAAAATCAGGCACAACTCGACGCCTACGTTACCGCTTTCACCTTCGGGTTTGCGGATAAGGAAAGCGGAACCATCAAACTCAGCGATCCCAACAGCCGACAAGAGATCGAATACGACACGCGCTCTGGGAAGATCTATGACGAACGCGGGCAAGTGGCTTTCACCGTCACTGTACTGCGCGATCTAACCGCGCTGCGCCGTGTTGAGCAACTGAGAGTCGAGCGGCGCATGCTGGAAATCGAAAAATTCGCCGCCGCTGGACGCCTTGCTGCCACCATCGCTCACGAAGTCAATAACCCGATGGAGGCGATCAAGAACGCCATCTACCTGCTCTCGGATTCCGTGCGTCCGGATGCACAGCCGGTTTATGACATTCTGAAGTCCGAGACCGAGCGCGTGGCCCGCATCGTTCGACAAATGCTGGGGCTCTACCGCAACAATGAGCAGGTAAAGCCGGTCAATGTCAATGTGCTGATCGAGGATACGCTCCTGCTGCTGAACCGCCAGTTGCAGCGCAACAATATTGAGGTTGCGACCAAGCTGGGCGAACTGCCTGATGCAGTTGTTGCCGCCGACCAGTTGCGGCAGGTGCTCTCGAACTTGGTTATCAATGCCAAGGACGCCATGTCCGACGGTGGTCGACTCCAGGTGCGCACGCGCCAAGTGCGCACCAGCAAAGAATTTCCGCTCGGCGGCATTCGTATTCTTGTTGCTGATACCGGTTCGGGAATTCCGAAAGACTTGCAGAAGACTATCTTTGAGCCCTTTGTCACGACGAAGGGCGAGAAAGGTACCGGTCTCGGCCTGTGGATCGTGCGCGGCATCATCGGTAATCATGGTGGAAAGATCTCGGTACGGAGTAAGGTAGGGAAGGGAACGATCTTCAAGATCGAATTGCCCGCTGTCCGTTAAACCGGGGTGAACACGAAGGACACGAAGGTCACAAAGGAATCGATTCAACCAGAAAAACAAAACGGGAATGATGTGGTCCGCCAAGAACCACCTTCGCTTCCTTCGTGACCTTCGTGACCTTCGTGTTGAAAAGATTTTTTTGAAATGTCAGCTGAACAGAAATTCTCGATTCTCGTGGTCGACGATGAGCGCGCGGTGCTCACCACGTACGGCCTGATTCTGTCCAAGAAAGGTTATGACGTCGAGACGGCGCTTTCCTCCGTCGATGCGCTTGCTGCGCTCAAACGACGCGACTTCGACCTGCTGCTCTGTGATTATTCCCTGGAGCAGGAGCACACCGGCTTTGAGGTCATCGAGCAGGGACGGCGCAAAAACGCAAGGGTACGCGCCGCCATTCTCACCGGATATGCGAGCAAAGAAACAGCCGAGCAGGCGCGCAAAGACAATATTGCGATTCTGTACAAGCCGATTGACATAGAAGAGTTCTTCAGCACGATCGACAAACTTTTGAAGGAAGAGTATGAGCCCAAGCAAAGCGAAGAAGAAGGCGAGTCCCACGCCGATTCGAAGCAAGAAGGAAGCGCGAAAGGAAGTTCACAGCATCGAGCCGGTCGAAAGTCCCGCGCCATCTAGCGCGCGGCTGCAGCAACAGCAGCAAGAAGGCCGGTATGTGTATGGCGTGATCGAAGCGCGTGACCCTCTGAGCTTCGGCAAAATCGGCATCGGTGGCGCAGGCGAGAGCGTTTACACCGTACATCACGGCGACGTCGCCGCGGTAGTCAGCAAGACACCGGTGTTCATCTTCGATCCCACGCGTGAGAACGCGCTCGCCCACGAACACGTCGTTGAAACGGTCATGAAGACCAACACCATCATTCCCATGAGCTTCGGCACCGTCTTCCGCACCGACGATGACATCAGCGAGGTGCTCAAGAGCATCTACGCCTCGCTCAAAGACGTGCTCAAACA
>DATEMI010000308.1:0-6298 GCA_035275665.1 Terriglobales bacterium
TAAAAACCCGAACGTGGCTGTGGGCGCGCAAGTCGTAGCTCCCAGTCACACTCTTCGATCTCTGGTCCTATTGTTTCCCCAAACCAGGCCTTTTCTGCCAATCACGTATTCGGCTGCCAGCGAGCACATTGACGCAATCCGCCGACTGAATTCTCAGTCAGTCATCGCTGTCGCATCCATTAGCGAAAGCCTCTTGAAAACGGCTCGAGGCTTGTTTGCGCCCCTCGTCGGAAGACGGCATACGTTCAAGGAGTTCCTTTTGGAAAAGCGACGTCGCATTGATCTCAGCGGAGTGGATGTTGTGTTTTGCGATACAGCGGCAAAGTCACTCGTCAAACATCGCAAAAGCATCCATTACCGTCTGGTCGCGGACGAGTGCATTAAGCATCTTGCGTCGGTTGTCGATTCAACGTCGGATATAAAACGAAGATAGAGAGAGGGCATTCAGTTTCTGATCGCATTAATAGATTCTATTTCGTCAATGTGAGCCCGTGGCCTTCCAGATACGAAGCTACCGCCGCCGCGCTATCCGTCGGATCGGCTAGAGCAACGTATCCGTCCGGGCGCACGAGATAAACAGCGTTCTCCTGCAAACCAGATCGACCCATTTCGGGACTCCATCGAAAGACGTGCAGCGACAAGTTGCGCTGGCTGCAGAACGTTTGCAAATCAGAAGTCGCTTGCCCGTATAGGTGGACCTGCCAGTCGAGCGAAGTCAACGGCTCAAAGTTGTCGCGATCGGTCCCGCTGGTGGTTATCTTCACCCACGGCAGGCGGTCGCCGCCGTGAACTGATCCGGCGCGGCCTTCGCTCAGGCTGCTTCCGCGATAATTCACTAGCGTTTGTGAGACGGTGCGGAACAGGTAGCGTCGAGCTTGTTTGAATTTGAACAGTAGCGGGAATAGCGCGGGCACAAAGTCGAGTCGAATTAGCCGCGCGGTCAGGGTTGGGCTTGTGACGGCAGTGAACGCCTGGTCGGTGGTCGCAACCAATCGTCGCGCAAACGCGATGCGCTCTGGTTCGAAGGTGTCGAGGAGTGAGGCGTCAGCCCTTCCATGCAGGACGGATGCGAACTTCCATGCAAGGTTCACCGCGTCCCCGATTCCGGTATTCATGCCTTGCCCGCCGACAGGACTGTGAATATGCGCGGCGTCGCCGAGCAGGAATGCGCGTCCGTGGCGAAAGCGATCGGCTACGCGGTGATGCACACGGTAAGTCGAGAACCAGTTCACGCGCTCCACCTTGACGCGCATGGATTCCATTACAGTTTTGCTGACATCATTCCATTCGAGTTTGTCGCGTTCACGTGCGGCTTCGTCGCGGACGGTGCCTACGAGACGCACTCGTCCCTCGCCCTTCAGTGGAAACACGGCGAGGAAGTCGGCTCGATCGAGTGCGACGTGGAGATCGCCGTTCATCGCGGGACCGCTGCCTTGCACGTCGGCGACGTAGAAAAGGTGGGTATAGATTCCACCGGGAAATCCGATGTTTAATGCCTGGCGCACCGTGGAGTGCGCGCCGTCGCATCCTGCGATGTATGCGGCTTCCGAAGCGACGGTTGTACCATCCGGAAGCTTGATACGCGCCAGCACGCGATCGGCGGTTTCTTCGAAGCTTACAAGCTCTGTGTCACGTTCGATGGTCACACCAAGCTGAGCGAGACGCTGTATGAGCAACTTCTCGTGCTCGTCCTGAGGGAAGACAAGCGCGTACGGAAACGGACTTATACCTTCGCCCAACTCACCGAACACAGCGCGAGCCGACTTGTCGCCACGCACCCAAAGGTTCGCGGCAATCACCTTGCGTCCGCGCTCCACAACGGCATCGGCAAGGCCGATCTGCTGGTAGAACTCCAAAGTGCGTGCCTGAACGGCAAGAGCACGCGAGGTGGTCCCCGGCTCTGAAGTCTTGTCGATGATTCGTACGCGCACACCGAGTCGCGTCAGCCACAGCGCCAGGACGAGACCTGTCGGCCCGGCGCCTACGATCAGAACGTCACTGTCGCGTGAATCAGGCGGCTTCAGTGAACACGTACTCATGTTGTCCATCGCGGATCACGAGCACGCGCTTTCCTGCTCGTTCACCCATCACGAATTCGAAACCGTCGTTGGTCGGATCGATGGTGATGAAGGAGATCGTGCCGTCATCGTTCTTGCGTGAGGCTACTTTGCTCTTCCACTCGCCGAAGTCGAAGGTTGTGGAACCGTTGTCGTTGAGGATGGCGATATCGCCCAGTTCCCTGCTCGTGTAATGACTCGCCAGCTTGCTTACGAGCGAGTGATCGGCCGGGACCACCAGCCGTTTGCGTTCGTTGGCGATTACGGCATAATGGCGGGCGGCCTGACCGGCTACGTCGCCCGCGGCTTCGGACTTGCCGTCGAAGACTACTTCGAGCAGGCGGCGTCTAAACGGGCCCAGCAGCATTCCACCGTTGTCGGAGTTGGTCAGCAGAACTGCGCCGATTCCTGAATCGGGAAGGAAGTAGATGTCGCTCTTGTATCCGGCCATGCTGCCGCCGTGATGGACCACAGGGACACCATAGGTTTTATCGACCTCCAGGCCCATGCCGTAGGTCTGGTCTTCACCGATCGGGACCTGCGGGACGCGGCGCGCGAGCAGGTTCTCTTGCGAGACGAGTTGTTTGCCGTTCGGCAGCTTTCCCAGCGCGAGTTCGAGCTCGACGTAGCGAATCAGGTCGTTAGCTGAGGTCCAAACGCCGCCTGCCGGCCGATGCGGCATGATGGCGTAGTCGAAGGCAACATCGGCGACGGCGGGCTTGCCGTCGATGTCATCGCCATGCGGACTGGCATGGTTGCCTTCGAGCGCTCGTGCCATATTGAACGTCGTGGACTTCATGCCCAAAGGATCGAAGATCCTCTCCTGCATGGCTGCGTCGTAGGCTGCGCCCAGCTCCCGATCTGGGAACACGAGATGCGCGCCAATGTATCCTGCGGCCGAGGCCATGAGATTGCTGTACTGAAAGACCTCGCCGTACTTGCTGGTCGGTTGCATCGTGCCGAGCAAAGCGAGTGAAGATTCCGGAGTGGCGTTCTTAAATTCAAAGATCCATTCCAGGTCCTGACGCGGCAAACCGGTGCATGCGCAGATCAGGTTCTTCACCAGAACGCGGCGCGTGGTCTCAGCGTCTCCCAATTTGAAACTTGGGTAGGCCTCGATCACGGGCTCGTCCCAGCGTAGCTTTCCTTCGTCCACCAGCTCCGAGAGCAGCAGCGTGGTCATGCCCTTGGTGTTGGAGGCGGCCATGAACAAAGTGTTCTCATCCACCGGCGTTGGCTTTCCAAGCTCGCGCACGCCCAAGCCGCCTTCGTACACGATCTTTCCGTTGTCAACGAGAGCGAGAGAGGCGCCGGGAATTCCGAGCTTGCGCATCGATTCCTGCACGAAATCTTTGAGCTGGGCGACGTGCGCAGGATCGAGCCGATTTGCCTTGCGTCCTGTGAACATCTCGCGCTGATAACCCTTCGGCCGAAGGCTTTGCACTACGAGGGCGATCGGCGCGCCGCGCTTCTCGAAGGTTGGCTCGCTTCCATCCAGGATGACAACTGTCCACATCTTGCCTGCACGATAAGCGATCGCCTGCACTACCGCGCGCTCGTTGGGAGAGGTCTCGTAATCAAAGACCTGCCGGTCTTCCCATCCGTTGCGTGCCGGACGCGGCGTAACCAGCTTCAGCGGACGTTTGGCATCCGGCTTGTACGCAGCCCACCCGGCAGCAACAGCGGAGCGCGCGTCCGCTGAGTCGGAATCGACGATGGCTATATGCGTGTCGGTCTCGGGAGGTTCCAGGACAACGAGATTCTTCTCCGTCGTAATCGACCATCCCGCCGGCACGGTGAAGGTTGCTCCGGCTGCGGTTACGCGTGGCGTGTCGGCAGTGAGCTTCTCGGGGACTGCCTTCGCTGGTGCAGTAGAGGAGGGCTGCTGTCCGTAAGCCGTATGAGCCAAGAGAGCAAGAGTGACGAGCAGGAACGCAAGACGAGTACGCATGTGCCGCAACCTCTCTGTTGAATGGCAGAATTGCGGCGATAACAATAGCAGATTTCCCAAAACGAATCTGGCTATGGAACAGACGAAACATCCCTTCAGATCCCCGTCAGGCGGAGGCGATGAAGTGAGTACCTGCACCTCGGACGGAGAACTAATGGCGAGATGTCGACGACATTTGCTTTTCGGTTGAGATTTGAGAATCGAGTTTTGCAACGGGAATCGTCAGATCACGGTCGAGGATCATTTCGATGCGACTGCCTTGGTACAGGTGGATGTCATCTCCACGTTTGAATAGGACCATGCCCTGTCCGACGGCACCGCCGATGAGAGCTCCTCTCCATGCGCCTCCAGCACCCCCGGCGATCGCGCCGAGCAAAGCTCCACCGGCGAGCGGGCCGGCCAGTATGCCCGCATCTTTATCAATTTGATCCACCGGTTGGATCTTGCCAGAACCTTTCATTTCATACTGACCTCCCGGCAAACTGGCCAGACTGCCTGAAATGGGAAGAACTTGATTGTTGGTCAAAGTTAACCGATCGAAGTGGAATTGCAGCTGGGCGCGGCCTTTAACTCTGCCCGGACGGACTGCTCGAATAACCGAGCCTTGTACATAACTTCCCGCAGGAATCACCACCCGATTCTGCTCGATCACATCCAGGACCGTCTGGAGATACAGTCCCGACTCATTACTTGCCGAAACAGTGTTCAGCGCAGCCAACGACGTCATCAGGACCTTCGTGCCTGCGGGAATAGTGATCGTGGCAGACTCGGGGACCTGCTGACTCGATGATTCCGCAGGCAGTGATTGCGCCCCCAACCGCATACATGACAGCAAAGCTGCAACGAAAAATACGGCTCGCCATGCTTGTTTCATAACTGTTCTCCTGTACTGTGCAGGAGTCTAGAGCTGCGGCGAGGCGATGGAGGATGCGATTGTGACACTATCGGGAATGTCACACCTCTTGGCCTCAGAAATTGCCGTAGCGAGATGGTTGACTATGCTGAAGCCTAGGAAAGAGGCTTGCGAACGAACTCTTCGTATTGCTGGAGTCCCAGTAACGAAGACGGCGCCAAAACGGGAAACGGAAGCGCGCGGCAGTTCTTTGGCAGCTTGGTCGCTGTGAGTGAGTCGCACACAACCGCCGCGACCTGCGGCAACGCCTTCTGCCAGCCACTTACTCGCGCATCGCGGACGATGAGAGCATCCGCGTCGAATCCTGCCGCAATCAGCATGGTTCTCGCACGCTTGAGAAAGTCTGACCAACGCGACACCACGGCGATGAGCACATCCTGTCGTGCCGGAAGCCATGAACCCAGCGATTCGGTAACAGAACGCACGCGAAGCGGAAGAAGATCGGTTCCAGCCGGCAATCTCTTGCGCACGATCTCCGCCTTGCTTGGAAGGGCGACTGGAATGCAGGAGCGAAGCGCGCTTATATCACCGCATGCGCTCAGGTCGGCGGTTCTGACCGGAAAAGTTACTACCGCACGAATTTCTGCGGCAACGATCTCACGTAGTTCCGTGTCAGGCTCAATCAGCAGAAAGTGATCCGGAGGCTGCAACTCGAGCCAATGCCGCAGCCTTGCGCGAACTGCGTTGAGCGGAACATGCAATTCTCTAGCGGAACGGAACAGTTGCGCGATTAAGTGGTCGAGAGAAAGCTCCGGTGAGAGCCCACCATTTGCCTTGTTCCGGATGTAAACGCCGCTGCCGCGACGCAGCTCGAGCCATCCGGCTTGCTCCAGGTCTCGGTACGCCGCGCTTACCGTATTGGCATGAACGCGGAATCGACGCGCCAACTCACGCGTGCTAGGCAGACGAGTGCCGGGTTTGAGATCGTCGCTCACGATGCCCAGCACGATCTGGGTTCCGAGCTGTTCGCGAATGGGAATATCGCTGGTGTGCGAAATCCAGAGGCGCATGCGGTAAGTATGAACCCTCCTTCATTTTTCGCATGCTAACCCGCAGTCTTGCGCGTGCGAGCGGCACTTGAGCCAACAATAACGGAAGCGCAAGAAATTAGGCCTCAGATCCTCGGCGCATTCTGGGGGCCGGCAAATCAATGCTGCTTCTCCCACGTCAGACCTGGGTCCAGTTCGCCTGTCTCGGCATAGGTTCTGGCAGTGCGCAAAACATCGGGCAAGCTAACGCATTGTTTCAGTAAATAGTCGCCGCGCTGGCCTCCGGCGACCATCAGAATCTTTCCCGCCGCTGCTTTGGGATTAATCAGGTTGTGAAACTCCATGTTGTCAGAAGTGGCGTACACAATATACTTTCCGTCCTCTCCTC
>DATEMI010000309.1:0-14428 GCA_035275665.1 Terriglobales bacterium
CCGGCTTTGCCTGCGGCAGCGGCTTCTGGAATTTCCACATGAGCTTTTCCCATTCCTGCACTTTGGGATTCGCGCGATCGGCTTCAGTCTTGGCCGCGAACGAAAACTTCTCGTTTGCCTCGAGGATCATGAAGAGCCGCGTACCAAGCAGATAAATTTCGAGATCTTCAATGCCGGAATCCTTAAGGCTCTTGGCAATCTCCGGCCAAATTTTTTCGTGATAGCGCTTGTACTCGGCGATGAGTTGCGGATCATCTTTTAGATCAAGAGCAAGGCAATAACGCCGGATCATCTGTGCTAAGCCCTCACCGTTGCCACTTCAGCTGCTTCAATGGGTTCCCCGGAAATCTTGTACCCCGAAAGAGCGAAGTACAAAACGTACACGTAGCAGATCAGTGGGACGATGAACGCCGTCTGAATATTGCTGGCGTCGGAGATGCGGCCCATGGTCGCCGGGAAGATCGCGCCGCCGATGATCGCCATCACCATCATCGAAGAACCGCGCTTGGTAAGCGGGCCGAGGTTCTTGATGCCCAGGGCGAAGATCGTAGGGAACATGATGGAGTGGAAGAATCCAATCAGCACTACGGCCCAAACTGGGACAATGCCGCTGGCCAGCAGGGCCACACTCACGCACGCCAGACATCCAATGGCGAAGATGGATAGCAGTCGAGCCGGCGCAACGATTTTCATTAATGCCGAACCGGTGAAGCGGCCGATCATGAATCCAATCTGGTGCCCAAATAAGTAGTACGCTGCGACGCGCTGCGTCATGCCTGGAACCGTATGTTGCGCAAATCGAATTACGAAGCTCGCCACCCCGACCTGTGCTCCTACATAGAAGAATTGCGCAAAGACTCCTTTAAGCAAATGCGGATGTGCGAACACCGACCCGGTCGTGGGCCCCGAGCCGGAACCGCTCACAGCTTTCTCATCCACCACGTCGGGCAAGTGCGTGAGGTAAATTGCCGCAGCCACGAGGACAAAAATTCCTGCTATTACGAGATACGGAACCTTCACGCTCCCGGCTTGTTCTGCGCGATAAGCCTGCACCTGGGCCGAGCTCATTACGCCAAGCTGCGCCCGGGTGTACTCGACTCCAGTCAGGATCCATGTTCGACCAACCAATGCCGACACCACTGCGCCAACCGCATTGAACGACTGCGCAAAATTCAGCCGCCTCTCCGAACTTTGTGCCGGTCCCAAAATGGTGACGTACGGGTTCGCTGCTACTTCGAGAAAGCTCTGGCCGCACGCCATTATGAACAGAGCTAAAAGAAAGAATCCGTATACCCGCACGGACGAGGCGGGCAGAAACAGGAGCGCTCCCGACGCGCACAGGAAGAGACCCGTAAGGATGCCGCGCTTATAGCCAATCCGCTCCATCAGCCTTCCGGCCGGAAAAGCCGCGAGACAGTAACCTCCGAAAAAGGCGATCTGAATGAAAGAAGACTGAAAATCGTTGAGCGCGAACGCAGTGCGGAAGCGAGGAATCAGGATGTCGTTGAGGTTGACCCCGAACGCCCATAAAAAGAAGAGCGTGGTGATCAGAACGAAGGGAACAAGGAAGCGTCGTTCGGTAAGAGGCGCGTGGGTGTTCATTGATCTTCGTTTCGTGACGCCGTGGTCGCCTGCAAGCTCATAGAATTCGCCCCAATACGATAGCTGGTGAGAACGGAGTTTGCATATCTCGAAATGAATGTTTCAGGATGTGAATGTTGAGGAGCCGATGAGATCGGGACGCGAACCTCCCCTTGAACTGTCATCCTGAGCTCCTCTTTTGGGCGAAGGACCTCCCGGAATGATTTGAACCTGAAACGCTGCTGGCAGGCTCTTACCCATGCAGCCAAGAGCACTGGTGGAGGAGCCACGCCAGAGCGCGTAAATCCTGAACATCGCGGGAGATCCTTGGCCAAAAGAAGGCTCAGGATGACAAACCAAGGGGAAGTTCTTGAAAGTAGGTGTCGAGCACACCGAAATTACTCGTTGCAACGAATATCGTTCTGAAGCATCAAATACCTGATTCGCTAACCTTGTCTAGCGGCAGAGAAGGAGGTAAGTTATGTCGCTCCGTCCAGTGAAAGACATCATTCAGACCAAGGCAACGATTGAGGGTGCCGGAGTAAAGCTACAGCGCGCCTTCGGCTTTGGGCAAACCAGCAAGTTCGATCCCTTCCTGCTGCTGGACGACTTCCGCAACGAGAACCCGCAGGACTACGCCGCGGGATTCCCCTGGCATCCGCATCGCGGGATTGAGACGATCACGTATGTGCTCGCGGGCTCGGTCGAGCACGGCGACAGCCTCGGCAACAAAGGCAAGATGACCGCCGGTGACGTGCAATGGATGACGGCCGGCAGCGGCATCCTGCATCAGGAGATGCCGAAGGGTGACGATCGCGGGCGCATGCACGGCTTTCAGCTCTGGGCGAACCTGCCTTCATCGCTGAAGATGACCGACCCGCGCTACCAGGACATTCCTTCGAACGCGATTCCTGAGGTCACCGACGACGACGGCACAAAAGCCCGCATAATCTGTGGTGAGTTCTGGGGTAAAAAAGGTCCGGTGGAGGGAGTTGCCGCAGACCCGAACTACGTCGACATCTCGGTGCCGCCGAATCAGCGCAAACGGCTGAAGGTGGAGACCACGCGCAATGCTTTTGCCTACGTCTTCGCAGGCTCGGGCACGTTCCGCGACGCCTCGGACCCACGCGCTGTGCTGACCGAACAGGCGCACGATCCGAACGCACCAGCCAAGTACGACGTGAGCAATCACTCGCTCGTGCTCTTTGACCGTGGCGATGAGATCAGCGTACAAGCCGGTCAAGAAGGGATTCGCTTCCTGCTGGTTTCAGGCAAGCCGATCGAGGAACCGGTCGCATGGTACGGCCCGATCGTGATGAACACGCAGGAACAGCTGCGGCAGGCAATCGCCGAACTGCATACTGGAGCGTTCATAAAACACCGATAAAGAAGCTGCTAGCCGCTAACTACTGGCGGCTAGCTTTTTTGCTGCTGCACATCTCTTAATCCCACATTAGAGACTTCGCTGGAAGGTTCTCAGTTTGCCGACCCCTCCACGCACAACCTTTTGGCGAGCAAAGATTGACAATTGACAGGCGTGAAACGCGGCTCACACAATCGAGCCGCAATGCCAATGCTTCGCATTTCGGCGCGTTTAACAATCGTCATCTTCTTTCTTTGTTGCGTTCGCGTTTTATCGGCGGAAAATTGTGCAATCGCCAATCACCTGACAAGCAAAACCGAATCCCGTTTTCCCGGTCACGCCGTCCTCCAATACGAAAACCGCTCCGACGGTACCGTTCGCATTCGGCTCGTTGGCGCCAAAGGCTTCGATTTAGGCGAGCAAGTTTTCTCGTCGATTTCGCTCGCCGCTCACGGGGTTGCAACCATGAACCTGCCGCCTGACAGGTACACCGTCGCGTGGTTTGCCGACGAACATGACATGCAAGTTAATGAGCAGGAAGATCAAAGTATGTTGATGATGGGAGCTGTGGGAAAGCTCTACATGGCTTCGACCACGTTCCCTCACTTAGATTCCGACACAAAGCAGAATTTGGAAGTCGACATTAAGCCAAACACGAAGACTCTGCTCACGTTCGAAGGTTGCAGCGAGTCGCAGCGGTCAAATACTCCTACAGATCCACTGGCGGGAAGGGCAGAGAAAGGAATGACGCAGCAAATTCAAAGCGCGAATGAGTCTTCCGAACCGCCTCCTGCGGATTACGCTGCAGTAAAGGTATTCCAAACTCAGGCGCAATCCCTTTCCCCGATACGAGACTGCGCCCCGATTTCCTCCCGTGAACACAATCTGGCTCCCCTTTCGAAATTCTGCAATTTAGTAAGGGACATGGATCACGCACTGCCGGATTTCACTTGCCGGCAAACGACTGAACGCTATTTACCGATCTGGCCCGGTCGCCGCAATCCTGAACTGCGCCGCTCTGACGATCCAGTCCAGGACACGATCACCGCGACCGTAACTTATGAAAATGGAAGCGACGAATACTCTGACGTGAAAATCGGGGATCGATCGATTGAAAGCTCACGGCTCGATCTCACCGGGCCAATATCCACTGGAGATTTTGGCAGCGTGCTCCTATCGGTTTTTCGTCAAGAGAATGCGGCCACGTTCGCGTTTCGGGAAGGTACCGACGGTCCTAAGGGTCGAGAGTACGCGTTCGACTTCCGAATTCCGGCCGCGACCAACCACACATTCAGGTATTACGAGACCGGAGCAGAAACACACCCTGATGTGAGTGGCACGATTTTTGTGAATGCCGACACTGGTGAGGTTCGCGCCATGAATCTTCTCGCCTCTCCCATCAACTTCGATTTTTCTGCAGACCACGTCCGCTTCAATACCCTATTTAGAAGAGTGCCGTTTGGTGAAGCAGGAGAGTTCGTTTTGCCGACCCAATCAGAATCGGTTGTGTGTGCCCGAAAAGGGCCCTGCTGGCACAACATCACGCGGTGGACGAACTGCAAAAGACTGGCAGCCAAGAGCCGGATCATTTTGAGCACTCGTTAGCCGCTGCGCCGTTCCGGTGTGAATTCGGCGAGCTTTATCCAAGCTGGGCGATCTGCCGATCAAGCTCCGACAAAGCTCCTTCAAGCATCTGGCGATGGGCGGGGCTGGAGGCCGACTCGAGTCTTTGTTTGACGTTTTTGCGCGAGAGGATCAGGCCATCTCGCTTGCGCTTGCGTTCTGCCTGCTCTGGAGTGAGCTGTTGTCCTGGATTTGAGTCTCGTTTTGCTTCTGCCTGCTGCTCCTCGACCGACTTGCTCTCGAAACCTCGGGCCATAAATCAACTATACGGCATCAGACACCCCTCGCCTTCGAGGTACTTGCGCGAAACAGTTGTCCACATAGAACTACGGTAGGATCTTGATTCTTGTCGTCCGGCGCGGTTCTCTCAATTCGTGAAGCGAACAAATCAGAAGCTATCCACATGGTCGGCTCCAAGTGCGCTGTGTCGGTTGCGAATGCAAAGTTGCGCGCCACAGCAAACTTGCAAATGCTTCCTAGGGCGATTTTTTTGCTCGCCGGTGGTAGTCTTTGTTCCACATATTTGTACAGCAGGCTCGTCACTCACTAACCGCAACTCCCCAACCGTTAGGAGGTGCAGATGTCGAGGAAAGACAAGAACTCTCCTCTGGCGAAATCCCAGTCGCCGTCGAATTCCCATAATGGTCACAATGGCGTAAGCCGGCGCGCGTTTCTCAAGAGTGCCGGCGCGGGCGCTGCCGGCATTACTGCAGCATCGGTTCTAGACCTGAGCGCACTCGCTCAGCAGAGCAGCAACTCGAAGGTTGTTGGTCCGGGAGCCGTTCCAGTCACCCTCAACGTAAACGGCAAGGCTCGGCAAGCACACATCGAGCCGAGGGCAACGCTCGCCGAAGCTCTTCGCACCGATTTGGGGCTGACCGGAACGAAGGTTGTCTGCGATCGCGGCTCGTGCAGCGCTTGTACGGTGTGGCTCGATAAGACTCCTGTCTGCTCGTGTTTAACGCTGGCCATTGATGCCGCGCCGCACCATATCACGACCATCGAAGGCCTCGCTTCCGGCGAGCAGCTCCATCCTGTGCAGGCCGCCTTCATCGAGCACGATGCACTGCAATGCGGATTCTGCACTCCTGGCATGGTCATGAGTTGCGCCGCACTGGTCGAACGCAATCCTGATCCGACTCTCGAAGACGTGAAGATGGCCACCAGCGGCAACATCTGTCGCTGCGGGACATACCCAAAGGTCTTTGACGCAACCCTGGCAGCAGCCAAAGCGCGGAGGGCATGAGCAATGAGAACCCTCGAACAAGAAGCTAAATCCCAACAAGAGGCTAAGCCCGCGAACCCGGCGCAAGGGGCCAAGCACGAAGCGAAGCCGGTACGGAAGAGTGCGCAACATGCCGCAGCGGCTGCCGGTTCCGCGGATGGAAAGCGCCAGGAGAAATTGATTGCCGGTATTCCCGGAGCGGAAGCTGAGAACGCGAAACTAGCGGAAGTCACGCGGATGGTTCCGGCAAACGCGCCGCCTCCATTACCTGCAAACTCGGAACTGCGCGTGATCGGCAAGCCTGCTACTCGCATCGATGGCCGAATGAAGGTTACCGGTCAGGCGAAGTATACGTCGGACATCCAGCTTCCCGGAATGCTCTATGCCGCGCTGGTTCCCTCCGTGATGCCCCACGCTCATGTGAAGTCGGTCGATACCAGCGCAGCAGAGTCGTATCCGGGCGTGAAGGCCATACTCGTGGTGCAGCACGTGTATGACGTCGCCGAGCTTCGAGACAAGAGTAAAGATGCCGGAAAGTATCCGACGGTGCGCTTCGTCGGCCAGCCAGTCGCGGCCGTAGCGGCAACGTCTTATCCTGCCGCAGTCGAAGCCGCACGGCGCGTCAAGGTGGAATACGAACCACTGCCGTTCGTGATCGATCTCAGCGAAGCGCGCAAGCCCGATGCTCCTCCCGTCTATCCTGGAGCCGCGGCGCAGGGAGAAACCGCCGGCGGAGGTGGCGGAGGCGAAGACGTTCAACAGCACGGGAATGTTCGTGGTCCATCATTAGGCCCGAACGACAAAGGCAAGGGCGATCCCAAATCGGCACTGGAGTCGGCTCATGCCAAGGCCGAGGCCACATATCGCACGAGGGTGCAGACTCATTCCGCACTCGAAACGCACGGTGTCGTAGCCGACTGGAAACCTGACATGCTCACCGTCTGGGCCTCGACGCAATCCACCAGCAGCGTGCGCGATGAGATGGCTGCGATTTTCCACCTTCCCAAGACCAAGGTTCGAGTCATCACCGAGTACATGGGCGGCGGTTTCGGCGCGAAGTTCGGCGCCGGCAATTCCGGAGCGATCGCTGCGTCGCTGGCGCAGAAAACCGGAGCGCCGGTGCGACTGATGTACCACCGCAGGGAAGAGCATGCGCTGGGCGGCAATCGTCCCGATTCGGAACAAACGCTGCACATTGGCGCCAGCGAGGACAGCAAACTGGCGGCATTGCGTCTGACTGCTTATGGCACCGCCGGGACAGCAACCGGCGCGGGAAGTGCTGGACCGGTGCAGAACATGTATGACTGCCCCAACGTGCTCACCGAAGAAAACGACGTTTTCATCAATGCTGGCCCGGGCACCTCGTTTCGCGCGCCTGGCCATCCGCAGGGATGCTTCGCACTGGAGCAGGCGATCGATGAACTCGCAGAGAAGCTCAGAATGGATCCGCTGGAGCTACGCGACAAGAACGACTCGCATCCGGCGCGGCGCGAAGAGCGCCGTATCGGCGCGCAACTTGCGAACTGGTCGCAGCGGCGCAAGGCCGGGTCAGATTCTGGACCGGTGAAACGCGGAATGGGCGTAGCGCAATCGGTCTGGTATCGCATCAACAGCATGGATTCAGCCTGCGAGGTGCGCATCGGCCGCGACGGCTCGGTCGAACTGCTTTCGGCAGTGCAGGACATCGGCGGCGGCATTCGCACCGCGCTGGCGCAAGTGGTTGCAGAAGAATTGGGACTCACGCCTCATGACATTCACATCCGCATCGGCGACACGCACTTCCCGCCCGGTCCGCCGTCAGGTGGAAGCATGACCACAAGCTCCATCACTCCTGCTGCGCGCAACGCGGCACATGAAGCCAAAGTGCAGTTGCTGCAACAAGTCGCTCCCGCTTTGGGAACCAGCGTCGATGAGCTTACGCTAGAAGACGGCAAAGTCGTTGCCAGGAACGGAGGCAAGTCCCTGACGTTCAAGCAAGCAGCGGCGAAGATCAAGACCGACGAGATCGCGGCCCGGTCGAAGCGCGTGCCAGACTACGCCAAGGCTCACGTAACGCTTGGTGGCGTGCAGTTCGCCGAAGTCGCGGTCGACACTGAAACAGGAGTGGTGAAAGTGGAGAAGGTGACAGCCGTCCACGATTGCGGGCGGCCGATCAATCCCCTGGCGCTCGAAAGTCAGATCAACGGCGGAATTCTGCAGGGAATTTCATTCGCCCTGTACGAGAATCGAATTCTCGATCGCAACACCGGTATCCCTGTAAATCCCGATTTGGAATTCTACAAAATCGCCGGACCGCGCGAAGTGCCGCAGATCAAGATCCACGTAATCGAGGACTACATGGCGCTCAGCTCGACTGATGCCAGCGGCATTGGCGAGCCTTCCACCATTCCTACATCTGCAGCAATCGCCAATGCGTTCTACAACGCAACCGGTGTTCGTATCCGGCATTTGCCCATGACGCCGGCAAACGTTCTCGCTGCACTACAGGCGAACGAGAAAGGAGAAAGCGCATGAGCTCGATGTATCCGCTAAATGCCTTCGAATACGTTGAGGCGGCCTCGATTCAGGACGCGCTGCGGGAAGCCGCCAACGGCGCTGTGATCAAAGCCGGCGGAGTCGATCTGCTCGATCGCATGAAAGAAGGCATCGACGCGCCGAAGCGACTGGTGAACATCCGCCACGTGCGCGGGCTCGATCAGATCACGGAAGATAGCGACGGTCTGCGTATCGGTCCGCTGGTCACGTTAGCGCAATTGCACGCGAACGAAACCATACGCAAGCGCTACACCGCACTCGCAGAAGCTGCTGAGCATTCGGCTACCCCGCAAATTCGCAACATGGCAACGATCGGCGGAAATTTGCTCCAGCGCCCGCGCTGCTGGTACTTCCGCTCCAGTGATTTTCATTGTCTGCGCAAAGGCGGTGACAAGTGCTTCGCGCAGGACGGCGAGAACGAGTATCACGCCATCTTCGATAATCAGCTTTGCGCGATTGTGCATCCATCGTCGCTCGCGATTCCGCTGATTGCTTTCGGAGCCCACGTAGAGCTCACTAGCACGCAAGGCAAGCGCAATGTTGCTGTCGAGGATCTGTTCGTCACACCGGAGCAGGACGTGACGCGTGAAGCTTCCGTGTTGCCGGGAGAGCTTATTACTTCAATTACCGTCCCTGCGCCACCTGAAGGCACTAAATCGGCGTACTACAAACAAGGGGAGAAGGAATCATTTGACTGGCCGCTCGCCGCAGTTGCGGTTGCCTTGCAGATGAAAGGAGACACTTGCCAGAAAGCGAATGTCATTTTGGGATTCGCAGCACCGACACCTCTCCGCGCTAAGGGCACAGAAACGAAGCTGAACGGCGGCACGATTTCCGCACAAAGTGCGCGAGCTGCCGCAAAGGAATCAATGACTGGGGCGACTCCGATGTCGAAGAATGGGTTCAAGCTTCCAATCTTCGAAGCAGTCGTGCGCAGAACGATTCTGCGCGCGGCGAAAGGTGCGCCTTATCCGATGACCATCGACGAGGCAGCCGGAGTGAGCGCATGAGCCCGGATCAACAACTCGAACACGCCTACGCCAATTGGCCCGACGCTGAGAACGAAGTCGAGACCGAAGCTCCAGAAGTCTGCGCCTGTCTTCGAACTAAGACCGCGTTCGGTTCTCTTGCTGGAACGCCTCACCGGTGGCAGCACGGGAAATCGAGCACTGCCGTTTATTGGTGTCTGGCAACGATGGCGAACTCGGGCCCGGATGACGATGTGGCTCACCCACGGCGGTGCCGAGCCGCCCGAAAATGCTATCGCCCTGCGGAGTGAGCCATCCGCGCGATCGATCAATGATCTGACGGCTACTTCTTCGTAATAATCACCTGATCGATGCTGTTGGGATTGTTGTGCAGCTCGCTTCTTTCAAAGCCTGCGTTGCGGAACATTTGTTCGAGTTCGCGGAATGTATACGCATCCCCAGACGCGGTATTGGACAGCATGATCAGCGCAAATCCTGCGGCATGCGGCGGAGTCACGCGATCTTCGTTTGGAACAAACTCCAGCGTGGCGACTACTCCTCCAGGCTTCAATCCGCTATGAATCTTGCGAAGAAACTTCTCGTTTGTTGCGACATCGAAGTGATGAAGAAAAGCAGTGACTAGCGCGACATCGTAACCGCTGCCGAAGTCGACATCGAAAGCACTGCCCGCGATGGTTTTATAGCGGTTCTGTACTCCGGCTTTGGCCGCATTCTCTTTGGCGACTTCCAAAACAGGCCGCCAATCCACCGCGACGATTTTCGCTTTTGGATTGCGCTTAGCAATACTGATACCGAACAACCCGTGACTCGCCGCAATGTCGAGCACCTTCATCGGCTTTTGCTGGTCGGCGCCGACGAGTTTGGCGATGAATTCCGCGGCAGGCACTCGCAAAGGAGCCATGCCGCGGGCGAAGTTCACCCACATGGGATTCTCGGGCGAAGTGCTCGAGTCTTCGACTGCAGAGCCGCCGCGACGAACAGCGTCAGCAAGCTGGGAAAAATTGCGCAAGTGATAATCGCTGCACATGAACTGGGTCGCCGAGCCGATGTACGCCGGAGACTTCTTGCTGAGGAACATCTGGGCTTCGGGCGTGAGCGAGTATCTGTCCTGATCTTTATTCAGAAGACCTGCAATGGCGAGGTAATCGCATAGAACCCTGGCGCCTTTCGTGGCGGCTCCGATGCGCTTTGCCAGCGCTCTGGCATCGAGCGGACCATCGCTAAGTTGCGTGAATACATCAAGATCAATGGCGGCTCGCAGCGCTTCCGTTTGCTGAAAGGCGTTGAGCATCTGAAAAATTCGAACCGGAGTCGGTTGCTGATTGGCTGCTGAAGCTGACATAGGAAAAACCTAACATACGCATCGTCGCTGAGTGCCGGGCCAAAGTCGTACGAACGGCAACTCACAAGTAACGTATTCTTTGAATACCGCAGGCCTGTGCTATGGCCTTTTTTGTCGCCTGGTAACACTTACCCTTCACTTGCATTTTGGGACATTCTGGACAATGATTTCGGGCAGTCTCCAATGCTGTGCCCGGTCTGCCACACGGAAAATGTTGACGATGCGATGACGTGCAGCTCCTGCTCGTCGTCGCTGAATATCGTCTTGGGGCAGCCTCCTTCCAAACCTCCGGGCTTCGACAGCTTCGACGCACCTACGATGCCTCCCTCAAGCCGCCTGAGTTCGCCCGCAATGGCTTCCGGGGTTGGCCGGTTCTCCGCCGGTGCTCCGTTTTCCGCTGCCGCAGCAGCGCCGAGTCCAGATTTCGGCCCGCGCTATCGCGTGGAAGGCAAGCTGGGCGAAGGAGGCATGGGCAGCGTCTACAAAGCCTATGATCTGGAACTCGATCGAATGGTTGCGCTCAAGGTCATTCGCCATGAGCTGATGGCCAACGCCGAAATCCTGCAGCGCTTCAAGCAGGAACTACTGCTCGCCAGCCGCATTTCACACAAGCATGTCCTGCGCATTCACGATCTCGGCGAAGGCGCTGGAGTCAAGTTCATCTCCATGGCGTTCATCGAGGGACGAAACCTCGCTGAAGTCATGCAAGAGAAGAAGGTCCTGCCGGTTCACCGTACCGTAGAAATCGGCAAGCAGATTTGTCAGGCGCTTGCGGCGGCGCATCATGAAGGTGTCGTCCATCGCGACCTGAAGCCCCAAAACATCCTCCTCGACCAAGCGGGATGCGTATATGTCTCCGACTTCGGCTTGGCAAAATCTCTGGAAGCAGACGCGCTAGCTGCGACAGCTATGACGTCCGCCGGCCAGGTCCTCGGCACGCCGCGTTACATGTCACCGGAGCAGGTCGAATGCGGCCATATCGATGGACGCACCGATATTTATTCCTTCGGCCTGATGCTCTACGAGATGGTTACGGGCGACCTTCCCTTCCAGGGAAACTCGCTGCAGCTCATGCTGGGACGCGTGCAGTCGATGCCGCGCAATCCTACGCTCCTCAACGCCAAGCTGCCGCCGTATCTAGCTGGGATCATCATGCGCTGCTTGGAGAAGAACACAGCGCGACGCTATCAAACATTCGACGAGGTTCTTGATGATCTCGAGGATCAACAAGCGACTCCTCCAGGCAAAACGCCGTCACGAGGACGTAGCAGGTTGTTGTCGGCGAAGCATCTGATGGTGGCTGCGGCCGGCGCCCTATGCGTGATTGTTGTGCTCGCACTCTTTGAATATCTACCGGTTCTGAAGGGGACCAGAATTCTGTTCGGAAACTCCGCAGGACGCGCAGGTGGTAAACGTGTCGCCGTTCTTCCGTTTCGCGTAGTTGGGGATGATCCAAAACTTAGCGAGCTAGCTCTCGGCGTGAGTGACGCGTTGAATTCACGTCTGTTTAAGGTGAAGGGCATCACCGTCGCTTCGTCGGCTGCTGCTGCG
Source organism: Terriglobales bacterium (assembly GCA_035275665.1). GTDB lineage: Bacteria > Acidobacteriota > Terriglobia > Terriglobales > Acidobacteriaceae > Gp1-AA112. The sequence goes on from DATEMI010000309.1 coordinate 12,210, forward strand.
GCGGTCAAGGCATCCGACACTCCTGAGAAGTTGGGTCGGGACCTTGGTTCCAATCTTTTGGTATTGGGAACTCTCACTGGCGGTGCGAACGACAAAATCAGCTTCAACCTGAAGCTATGGGATGCCGCCCGCAATGACGTCAGCTGGACAAACATTGGAGATGTTCCCGGTGTCTCCGGCGATGTGCTCACGCTGGAAGACGAGATCTTTACTGAGGTTTCAAAAGCGCTCAACGTGGGCCACGATGTGGATCCTTCATTGGTGGTCCATCCAACTGAGAACGTCGGCGCGTACGACCTTTACTTGCGTGCAACCAGCATCTTGCGCGATGCGAAGGACGCGGAGCAAACGCAGAAGGCGATCGATTTATATCAGCAGGCAGGGCAGGCCGATCCCCGATTTGCGCTGGCGTTCGCCGGATTGGCAGATGCGCAGATTCAGATGTATCAAAAAAAGAAAGACGCAAACTTTGCGAGTCAGGCGGTGACGAGCGCCAAACATGCGGCTGAACTGAATCCGCAACTCCCCGAAGTTCACTTCTCTCTCGGAAGTGCATACTCGGTGATCGGACACACGGTAGAAGCAATCGATCAGATAAACCAGGCGATACAGCTCATGCCCAACTCGGATGACGGCTACCTGCGACTGGGCAAAGCATATTCTGCAGCGGGGAACAGCACAGAAGCTATTAAGGCGTTTAAGAAAGCAGTTGAGATCAATCCCTATTACTGGATGAACTACAACCGACTCGGCGTCGCTTACACCGCAGCAGGTGACTACGAGAGTGCGGTCGAAGCGTTTCGTAAAGTAACCGACATCGAACCTGACAACGGATTTGGTTACGGCAATTTGGGAAACACGCTGTTGTTCATGGGCAAGTTTCACGATGCCGTCGCGCCGCTGGAAAGAGCGCTGCGAATTTCTCCAACCCCAGCCCGCAACAGCAACTTGGCCACCGCGTACTACTACTTGCATCAGTACGATCTTTCCATCGAGCTATTTAACAAGGCAGTGCAGCTAGCTCCCGATTCGTGGATGTACGTCGGTAATCTCGGTGACGCCTATCGTCTTGCAGGCAAGCGTGAGATCGCCGCTGGCATTTACGACAAAGCTATCAATCTGGGAAACAAGGACTTGCGGGTAAATCCCAGAAACGCTAGCACTATGGGAGGACTAGGGCTCTGGTATGCGAGAAAAGGAGACGTTCAGCAGGGACTCCGACTGATCGCAGATGCTCGCTCCATCGATCCAAACAACGTGGACTTGATGTACTTCCAGGCACAGATTGCCGCTATGGCAAATGACAAGCCAACTGCGCTCGCTGCCTTAGGAGCTGCCTTCAAAAAAGGACTGCGGCCGGCATTTGCGTTAGCCGAACCTGACCTCCGCAGCCTCGCCTCCGATCCGCAGTTTCAGCAGCTCATTCGCGAATACTCCACTGCTAAGAGCAGCAATTCCTAAGAATAGTGGAGAGCCTTCGCCGTCGAAACAGCAGCGCGACTCCCGGCAGAGAAACCCCAAGCAAAGCTACCTCACCCGGTTCCGGTGTCGAGACCGGTACATTCGCCTGCATGTGAACCACTGCAGTCCCACCATTCGGGATGAGGACGCGTGTGAAGTCCACGAAAAAGCTCTGGCCAGTAGCGATCTCGAATCCCGTCGGAGCTGCATAGATGGCGGAGATGCCATTGGGATCTTGAAATACAACTTGATAAGCAGCCGGACGGACATCAGGTGACGGAGCCTGGAACCCCTGCTGATTAATGTCCACCTCAGTTCCCTGACTGTTGAAGGTGTTGATCGTGAATTCCATGTTCGCGATCGCCGGACCTTCATTTGTGAATGAAAAATTGGAGTTGCAGCTCATTACGCCGTCAGAAGTGCAATTCGTCGTAGGAAACTGAAAGCTAGTTGCGAAATCTGAACCGGTTGTCGCGGACGCGAATTGGACTGTGGCGCAATTGATGCAGCTGTTGATACCTTCCATGTCGATGATGGGGTCGGAAGGTGTGGAGTCGGCGTAAGCTGCTCCAGCGAACATCAACGAACACATCAAGAACGCAGCGCTGCATGCGAGAAAACAAGCCACTCGACGACGAAGGTTGGTCATATAGACTCTCCCGCCAGCCTTGAAGCAGTTTTGGGACCAACTTCTCGAACACCTAAGCTGTTGCTTCGATTGAGAGTAGCTGTTGGTCACGAGGGCGCTCATCGCAAGC
>DATEMI010000310.1:0-4664 GCA_035275665.1 Terriglobales bacterium
TCATGCATGATTAGTACACAGCTCTCTCAAAGCTGAATCCCCCGACACGGACGGCCCCCTTTGGTTTCCCCTTCGGCCCCCAGGTTCACCCGCGCCCTGGAACGACTCGACGGGCGGCTTCTGATCAAATCAATCTGTGACCACTGCGGAGCATCGCAGCTGGGGTCGCACCTCGATGGTTCCATTGACCAATGGGAACAAGGCCACACGTGCTCGGCTGCACAGCCGATTATGGCCAGTGAGCCGCCGGTCGAAGGGGCTGCCCGGTCGATCGAGTCTGTCCAGCTGGGCGCGGTGGCTTCCGCTGTCCGAGAGCTTCTGAACCAAAGCAGATCATCACACCGCTGATCTCTCCCAACTCCCCGTCGCTGGCGCGCGTCTAACTTTTTGGGTTGAAGGTGATGCCGCAGTCTTCGACCATTGACGGAGCCTCGGAAGGTCCGGCCCGGCTGCCAACGGTTCTCATTGTTGACGATGAAAGTTCGATCGCACGGACGTTATCGCTCATCCTCGAAGCTCACGGATACCGTGCAGCAATCGCTCGTTCAGGCGATGAGGCCGTGGAGCAGGCAAGGGCATCGGCACCTGATGTATTCGTGTGCGACATCGTCATGCCCGGGATCAGTGGCATTGAAGCGGCGATCCAGATTCGCACGCTCTGTCCCGAGTGCAGGATCATGCTCATGTCGGGAAACACGGTGAGCACCGAATTGCTGGACCAGGCCCGCGCTCGCGGACATGAGTTCGAGGTGCTGGCTAAGCCGTTTCATCCCACGCGGTTGATGGAGTGGCTGCAGGGCGGTGCCGCTGTGACGCACTCTGGCGTATGAATTCTGAAATCCGTGCGCCATCCAAGCTAATGGACCACAGAGACTCCTTCAGGACAAATGAACGATTCAGGCATGGGCCAGTCGAGCGTCGGCTGGCCCGTTTTCTTTGAAGAGAAAGAGCGCAGCAAAACTCAAGCTGGCGTTGGAGCCGAGTGTCGCCACTGGGCGGCGGTCTCAGGCTGCCGCAGCCCGGTGTTTCTCAGGTACGACAAAGACCGGCTCCCAATTACCACGGCTTTTCTTCGCTTGCGCAGAGTAACGCGCGAATTCGACGCGATAGGCGCCGTCGGGGAGTTCGGGCGGGTCATTGGCGATTCGGCACCGCGTGCATCGACTTCCTGAAGGCAACTCCTCCCGCCAAATCTCCAACGCGCAGTATGCAATCTTACTCATTCCGCGAAGCACCGCAGGAATACGAAGAACAACCTGGTTGTTTGTAGTTTGTGGCATAGCAACCCTCCCTTCTCTGGTTAAGTCCAGTCTGCGCAGTCAGGATCGGCAGACTCGGCGGTCTGGCAGCGTCGCAGGAGGCGGCGGTTGATCTTCACCCGTTGCTCACGGGTGAGAGAGTCGCCCGAATCGACAGCCTCGATCTTTGTCTCTGGTGAGTCTCTGATAGTGGATTTCAGCCTTGGTGAAGGCTTTAAAATCTGAACCGTCGTGAAGAAAACGTGCATGCTCACCTCCCCGGAGCGACTGGAGGCCGGAGCGGCACTTTCTTTTGGGCCGTTTTGAGAATGGGATGCCTGGAGGCGCAATTTGGCGTGCTGCGAATCATAGTTTTCCGACAATGGAAATGCGGGCTGTGAACTCTATTCGGCGGCTACTTGCGTCCTATCGAATCTTCCATGCCAACTACGCCAAATTCTCGGTGCATCGAAGAATGTCAAGTTCGCACCGAACCCGGTGCTCAGATGAGCGTCAAGGGCAAAACCATGGGACCAGTTGAAAGGGAGGGTGATGAGGCCCTGTTTTTTAATCCTCGATAATGAATTTCCGGGTAGCATTTCATCACGGAAACTGGTGATAGAAAGCGCCAAGCTGAACGTGATCACCGCCTACAGCGCGGACGAGGCGATCGAGACTCTCCATTACTTTCCCAACGTCACAGGCGTTGTGATCAATGCGCAGATGCCTGGGAAGAAAAGCTGCAGCGAGGTGATCGAGGAGCTACGCGCGGTTCACAGCCATGTTCCGATCATTACTGTCTCTGCGACTGGCTACGAGCAGTGCGGCGGTGAGCAGTTTCATGTTTCGAGCTTCGACCCGAAGCAGTTGCTCGACGTGCTGGAAGCGGTTTGCCCGAAGGAAACTGCAGGGACGATTCAACACGACAAGGACATCGAAGCAACGGCGAGCCACAAGTCCAAGTCAGATCATTCACGGTAGCCAACGAAAAGAAGGGGCGTCCAAGGACGCCCCCTTCCGCCTATTCGCGCGGACGCGTCGCCGCACACCTCAGGAGGCGGAGACTACATCCGCTTCCAGCTTCTACAGGTCGGCCTCGGCGGTCGCGTCCAGTTCGTGCGCGGCGTTGACCAGACCTTTCCAGGCGGCGAGGATGTCCGCGATGTGGGTCTGGTTGATGAGGCCGATCAGGTTCTTGATGGCGACGACCACCGCTTCATCAGCGGCGAGATTGGTGACGCCCGCTTCGGCGGCGGCCGCCTGCGCTGTAAAATCCACCGGCCGGGATCCGCGCGCGGGCCGGGTCACAGTCCCTTAGCGGAGGATGGTTGGCCGGTGCAAACTTCCAAGTTGCCGACCACTCGCTCACGGCCAATAGAATGGTGGCCATGAAATCGAATCTGGGGCAAACGCACAATGGGACGCGATTGGAGCAGCGGTAGCTCAGACGATTTCGACCGTCGCCGAGCTTAAGCAACGGGCCGCTGAGTGCGACATGCAAGCGGATGGCGAATCTGAACCGAATGCAACGGAGCTACGCGAGAAGGCAAAACTCTATCGCAACTGGATTGCACTGCTGCGATTCGAGAGGCGATTGACTCCGCCCTGAGGTCTCTTCCTGATTTCATCCATTTAGCAGGGATTTCGCGGCCTCCATCGCCCCGCGCAGCCGTTGACTCAAGCGCACCAACTTCGATTCGAGTGCAGTGATTCCCCTCTGAATCTCTGTTGCATCGCATACCAGCAGGGTAGAGGCATCGCTAAACTCTTGCCGTATGCGGTCAAGTGCAAGCCTGGCATTTTTCAGCGTGTCGACACTCACGCTTAACGATGAATGCCTGATTCCACTTTCTGCTAATTGGCAAAGCATACTCGCCGAGTCCAACCTCCTTCGGAGCGAACATGCGCGTCGGTCGAGAGACTTCGCCGGCGCCGCTCTGCGCGCAGTCAGTTGGTCGCCATTGTCTTTCACCAAATTACCTCCGCAAGCCTTGGATTCCTGTTGCAGCTGTCGCGTGGTCGCTCCGCGCCCCCATCTCAAGCGCCAAATGACGTCTCGTTTATAGCCCGTTCGGCTCGACCCCGGACGGCTTATTTTTCACCGCTCCAGAATCTGCTGCAATTCCTCCGAACTGGTTCCCAATTCCCTCGCCAAGTCGCGGAGCATCTTCATGGACGGCTGCCTTTCACAGCGCACGAATGCCAACACTCTTCCTGATTCCAGCCGTTCCGGGCCGACATTTGATGCAGCCGGGGGTAGCCGGTCTTCTGAGCGCATACCTTGGGCTCACCCGCAGCGCACCGGCGCGTCCTGGGGCGTAATTACGCCATTCGTGGCTACTCTGCGATGCCTGCGAACAGCCATTCTGCGGCGGTATTAGGGGGGTGCGCTGTTTAACTCTGTCCCTTACCGCCCCGTGGCTGTCGGGCTCAGGTCATCCCTTCTCGCTTCCGGGCACTTCTGCGCCTCGATTTCGGCTGGGATTCTGCCGTTCTGAAACAGCGCGATCTGCCCGCATCGGGTACACCGCACACCGACTACTTCGCCGTTTTCGCTCACGCTTTCCTCAAACTGGTGGTTGGCCATTCCGCCAGTCTAGCGCGGCCCCAGCCCGAGTTTTTGTCCGGATTGCCGGTCACCCGGCCAATTGGAACGCATCAGGAATCAGTTAGGTTCAGCCAACAAGCTCAGCGACAGCAGCCAACCAAGCTCCGGGGTCATTTGCCTCTACTGACCGACTTGCTTTCTCGGAGGCTTCCGGTAACCGTAAGAAAACTCCGCAACGTTATGTCGCGTCCATAAACGCGGTGGGCGCGCAATTGTCTGTATGGAATCGAGGATGATGGAGCGGCGATTAGACCGGGGTTGGTATGGTTTCAAATCCGCAGCGCCGAACGAGGTTGGTGAACCGCTGTTCTCGTCGCAAACTATCCCACTTCGGATCCATCGGCAGCAGTGCCAGATGCGCATCATGTACCGCGAGCCCTGCCTCCAACGTGTTGAATGCAGCATCGCGCTGACCGATCCCGGCAAGAATCAGCGCGGTGGCGTATGGAGGCGAGTAGCGTTCATGCGCCAGCGATTCCAGAGTCTTCAGGACCGCGAGTGCTTCATCCCCGCGCCCCATTTTCGCCAAGATGTACCCACGAAGCGAAAGAAGCTTGCTGTTATAGCCTCCGAATCCCGCGGATCTAGTCAATGCATCAAGCGCCGGTTCGTATTCGCCCAGCTGCTCGCGAGCCTGCGCGATCACGTAATGGCCAACCCAGAAGTCGGACTGAATAATGGTGGATTGGCGCGCAAATTCGATAGCCGCCGGAAAATCTCGCAGCACGAACGAGACCTGCCCGGATAGCGCGTGATGCATCGCCTGCAGCGGGTCCAACGCTCGCGCCCGTTCCATCGCCCGTTGCGCTTCTCCATCC
>DATEMI010000311.1:0-2193 GCA_035275665.1 Terriglobales bacterium
GACGGGAAGTTCCGACAAAGCGTCCGCTACGCACGCGATCCCAGGCAAGTCACATGGCGTGGCCAGGAAGATGATGTCATCAGGCTTGAACGCGCGGCACCTGTCCACGAATTTCCGAATGTTGTGCGAAAACGCTCCGACATCCGGAGAAAACGCTCCGACATCCGGAACAGTGTTGCCATGAATCTGAGGAAGGGGAAGGTTACCAACCGACCGGATGCCAAACTGTCTCAAATTGTTCAGGATGTCGCGATTGTCGTTGGGTTCGCCGATAACTACGGCCCGCCTAGCCTCGACGGCACCGGACGCAATTGCGCGGCGGATATAGGCATGCACTATCCCCCGACTAATCAGCATCGCGGCGCCGGCGGCAATGAACTGAAAAAAGAATGTTCCGCGTGAATACCAATCTGCGATCTTGAACACGAACAGCAGCGAGAGGAACAATGAAAACGCTAGAGCTACGGCCCCAATCCCGCTCCACATAAACCGGTCCCGCGATTGCATCTGGACGCCGACGTAATGTTTGAAACCCAGCGCCGTGAGCAGCACCAGAAGCGCAATGGAGAGAGCAGCAGGGACGTATTGCTCGACCGGGGGCCATGTCGATAGGAACGTCTCATAGTAAATTGCACTGGCGAGGTAGCAGGTGCCGGCGATCACGAGGAACTCGAGTGCAACGATCTGTACGAGCAGTCGCTCGAGCCGACCGATCACCGTCGAGGCCGCGGTGTCACCCAATGACCTAGCGTCAACAGGCATTCGGTGCTTAACGCCCGACGTCGAAAAATTTACCGTCATGTCGCCTCAACCTGGATTTCGCGGCCGCAAATGACCCACATACCCCGGGATGCGTTTGTTATCGTAGTGTGATGATATATCGAAAGTTTACCACCCGTACAACACATTCGCCGGAGCCCGGCCGCCTTGCGGTAAAGTCGGCAGTCGGGATCGGTACGTGCATGTGAGCGACTTGGCCGATGCCCACGTCGCTAGAATAATTGGCGCCCAACACTGGACACTATCGCGCCTGTCAGAGCGGCTGGGGGCAGTTCGAGCGGTGCCTCATCCGTGGAATGCTCCGGCGCCTGCGCGCGCCGGGCCGAGAAGCAAAATCAGCGCCATGGGGAGCGCGCAGAGCTGCAATGCACGCGTCGGATGCATGGTTCGGTTCCGCAGGTTCGATTTCCTTTATTCCACCAACACGATTGCCTTGGCATTTTGTGGGCCGAAAACACCCCCGTAAGGGGAGGAACTCATGTCCGCCGTAATTGGGTCAGGGCGTCGCGCCGCCTGGCAGGCGCAGCCGCGTCTTGGCCAAAGCGTCATCATCGAGCCGGGTGGCGGCAAGACCTATCTGGCACCATCGCGCAATGCTTGAAGCTGGAGCATGAAGTACCGTTGTGCGATATTCCATACCTGCGCACCACACAGCGGTTCCATCTCTTATGTTAATCTGCAGCGCTATGAATGGTTGCGATTGTCGGCAGGGAACGCGTTGCGTTGTAGCACCGGCAACAACGTAGGGAGGGTCGAATGCAAGCTGCTATGGCCAAAAGGAAAAGGCACTCAAGTGCGGAAATCGCGACGAAGCTAGCGCAGGCAAATGAATTGGTGACGCAAGGAAAATTGCAAAGCGAGATTGCGCGCGCGGTCGGCGTGAGCGTCATGACCCTACATCGCTGGCGCAAGCGGCCGTCAGGATCGAATGGTTCAAGTCAAATCGATCAGACGCCACAAACACGAATTGCCGAGCTCCAACTCGAAAATTCCCGGCTGCGGCGATTGGTGACCGATCTGCTCCTCGAACAGATGAAATTTGAAGAAGCATCGCAGGTCGGCGAGCGCGCTCGATGAGGTGGGCCTCTCGATGAGCCTTAGCGCGAGCCTCGACCAATCCTCTCCTCTCGGAGTGGGTGACCCCTGACCGGCCACGGCGCGGACTTTCCCCGCGTGCGGGCACCGCGTCTCAACCGTCCTTGTCGTTGTGGTCGTCTTGGTTCTTGCGCAATGGCACTACGCGCGCATCATCGCTGCGGCGGTGCCCTTGCTGCGCAGCGAAAATCCAGTCTCGAGCCAGATCGAGAAGCTGATCCCGGACAGTCAGGTCATCTGTCAGTCCGGCAAGCCGCACGCATTCACCCGCGTGGCTCGTGCATTCCTTCTCGGAGGCCATGGTGAGTGCTCTCTCAG
>DATEMI010000312.1:0-2255 GCA_035275665.1 Terriglobales bacterium
TGAAACGCGCCTCGTTATCCCGAACTCGTCTCGTCTTATTCTCCATCTGTGTGCGACTTACACCATCTCTATTTTACCAGCAGCATAGGACCTAAACAGAACTACGCGACGCCCAGAGCCTTTGCGGCCAAAAGCGTACCCGCAACGCGTGACCGAATCTTTGCGAAGGCTGTGTCTCTGGACCGTGATGTGTCGTCGCTAAACGGGGCGAAGCCGCAGTCGTCCGTCGTGCCCAGTTGATCGAGCGGAATGTATTTCGCGGCCTGAACAATCCTGTCTCTGATCTCTTCCGGCGTCTCCACCCGCGGATCCAGGACATCGATGACCCCCACAAAGATGCGCTGGTCCGGTTTCATGAATTTGCGGATGTTCTTCAGGACATGCTCACGATCAGGTTCGCTCGCCAACTGTAGATAGAAGTTTCCTGCCTTCAATTCGAACAATGCCGGCAACAATGCCGCGTAATCGACATCCCGGCTGTGGGTCGAACTGCGGTCTGCGCCCGCGCAGGTGTGGACGCCGATTCGCTTTCGTTTTTCGGCCGAAAAGCGTTCCAGCAGCAGGTTATTCAACTCGATGAAACTGCTGAGCAGTCGCCTCGTCGGGTCGAGCCTGATCGAAAGCCGCCCCTCGGTGAAATCGATCTGCACCACGTGAGCGCCTTTCTCGAGACAGCGCCTGATTTCGCCCTCCTGCTCGCTGAGCAGGTCGTCGAAATACTGTTCCCGCGAATAACCGGGTATCTCTTCCTGCGGATAGAGAAGGCTCAACGCAGAGGAAGAGGCGACCGCTTGCTTGACCGGTACATGGGCATAGCGCTGGACCGTATCTAGGTAGGCGTCAGCCGGGATGCGGTATGCGAATGGTCCTTTCGTCAAGCGAGGGAACTGTCGAACATGTCCATCCGCAAACAGAATCGGAATGCCGTTCTCGGCGATATTGCTCAAGCCGCGAATGGGGTAAGTGGCGAAGCTCTCCTTTCCCTGCTCGCCATCCGTCACGACGGGCGAGCCCGTGGCTTCGAACCGCGCAACGGTATCCTGCACAGCGGATTCGTAGTGCGACTGCAGCTCTGCTTGCGACATGCGTCCGGCCTGGAAGGCGCGCGCCGCTTCAATGAGGGCCAGGGGCCTTGGAATGCTTCCGATCGGTTCAGTCGGAATTGCCACGGCTGAAACGCTCCGTGCGGCCCATGCTGCTCGCCCGGCCCCCAACCCCGATCACGATCCTATACCTACGATGCGCCCGAAGCACTAGTAGGATGAAAGAAAAGACAACCTGGTCGGTCGCGGAACCGTGCATTGCTTGCCATTGAGGAACGCTTCGCCAGTGTCGTCATTATAGACGAAGCCTTGTACACGGGGGAATCTACCGCTCGAAGCGTCATTCCAAGCATATTCTGTAGTGCCGTAATAGTCGGTCGGATCGTCGACCTCACGCCAGATTACGACGCTTACACCGTCGCATTGGACCCTTGTCAGAGCCACCCACGTCCGGGTCTTTTGGGTCTTTTGCCGTTGCTGGCGAAGCAAGCACCAGCAAAGCGGCTGGAATGACTGCCAGCCTCAATGATTGCCTCCCGTTGTTACCAAGCATGTTACACGAAACAACCATCTCGATGCATTGCTGGTAGGAAGAGAAGCCGTCTTTTCTGCTGGGCTTTGCGCTGACCGACGCTGACGCTGTGGGTCGCTGGGCTGGCGCGGTGAACTACCGCCAGAAGTCCTTGAACCTGTCGGGCGACGCTGGATATTCTTGTGACCGAGATAGTGCTGCAACGAGCGGGTGTCGTGGCCATCGTTGATTCCGCGTGCTCCACAAGCGCCGGGCGTTCTGTTGAAAAGGGCTGTCCGTAGCGCAGCCTCTGCCATGAGGCGGCCGCGGCGGCGGTGGAGATGAGAGAACGTCAGCGTCTCCCGAACCGCCGCGCAAGTACGACGTTCAACTTCGAAGACAGCAACGGCCAACGCTACACGGCTACGATCGGCCGATATGCCGACGGCTCGATCGGTGAGATTTTCCTTCAAAGCCGAAAGCCAGGAAGTCAGAGCGACGCAAACGCTCGTGATGCCGCGGTGGCTGCATCCCTCGCACTGCAATTCGGCTGCCCGCTGGAGACGCTGAGGCACGCGCTCCTGCGCGACAGCCATGGGCAGCCTTCAACACCGCTCGGTGCCGCGGTTGACGCCATCGCCGCGGAGATTGAGAGCGAACGATGAAACGAGGGGGCCCGATTAGAGCGAAAGGGTTGCTGG
>DATEMI010000313.1:0-6874 GCA_035275665.1 Terriglobales bacterium
GTAGCTGATGATGGCGCGTAGTATGCGCTGCCGGTCTTCAGATACTTCACGATCTCCGCGCCGCCGTCACGCGTGCGCTGAATCAGGCGATCGAGTGTGGCCTTGTTCATTAGTTCCGTAATGGGAATTCCGGCGACTGTCGAGTAACGCGCCAGGGGAACCATGGTGTCGCCGTGTCCGCCGAGGACGAAGGCTGTCACGTTCTCCACACTAACCTTCAATTCCTCCGCGATGAATGTGCGGAAGCGTGCTGAGTCGAGAACGCCGGCCATGCCGATCACGCGCTCGCGATTGAATTTGCTGATCTTAAAGGCCGCCTGCGCCATCGCGTCGAGGGGATTGGAGACGACGATCAGAATCGCGTTCGGCGAGTTGGCAACAACTTTGCCGACGACGTCCTGCATGATCTTGTAATTCGTATTCAGCAGATCGTCGCGGCTCATGCCCGGCTTGCGCGGAATTCCGGCTGTGATCACGACAATGTCGGAATTAGCGGTGTCGGCGTAGTCGTTCGTGCCGCGGACGTAGGAGTCGCGCTTCTCGATGGGCATTGCTTCGAGCAGATCGAGGCCTTTGCCCTGCGGAATGCCTTCAACGATGTCGATCAGGACGACGTCAGCGAGTTCCTTCGAAGCAATCCAGTGCGCAGCCGTAGCTCCGACATTTCCTGCGCCGACGATGGAGACTTTCTTTCGCATTCTTGCTAGCTCCTATGAGTTCGGAATGAAAGCTAAAAGATCACCGCAGAGGACACAGAGGAACACAGAGGTTTTCATTTGTCATTCCGAACGCCTGCTGTCGGCGTGAGCAATCCCTACAGACTTCAACAATGTTGTTGCTGCCATTCATCGCACGCGATAGGGATTCCTCTCTCCTGCTCACGCAAAAGGCGCGTGAGCATCCGCTCGGAATGACAAAGGAGAACCTCCGTGCCCTCCGTGTTCAATTGCTTTTAAGCCAGCGCCGCTTCGCGAGTCGCGCCTTTCAGCGCTTCCATGTTCTCGATCATGTAGGACGCGAACTCACTGGTCTTCACTTTCTTGGCGCCTTCCATCTGGCGCTCGAAATCGTAGGTGACTTTCTTCTGCTTGATCGTCGCTTCCAGCGAGTCCTCGATGAGGCGTGCCGCTTCGTTCCAGCCCAGCAGCTCGAACATCATCACGCCGGAGAGAATCACCGAGCCAGGGTTAATCACGTCCAGATCGGCATACTTCGGCGCGGTGCCGTGTGTGGCTTCGAAAACTGCGAAGCCGTCACCAATGTTTCCGCCGGGGGCGATTCCGAGTCCGCCAACCTGTGCGGCGCAAGCATCGGAGATGTAATCGCCGTTCAAGTTCGGCGTAGCCAGCACGCTGTATTCCTGGGGACGAATGATTACCTGCTGGAAGATCGAGTCGGCGATGCGGTCGTTGATCATCAGCTTTTTCTTCCACTGGCCGTTGCCGTGGCTGCGGTAGAGCCGATCGAGCACATCTTTCACTTCGGCGTACACGCCTTTGCGGAACTCCTCGGGCGCGAATTCGAGACCAGGCTCGACCTGCTGCGCATTCTGCTCGATGGTGATGTTCGGATTCTTGTCTTTGTTGTCGAGGATCCAGCTCTCGCGCTCCGTCACAACGCGATCGCGAAATTCGGTCTGCGCCAGCTCGTATCCCCATTCCCGGAAGGCGCCTTCGGTGAACTTCTGGATATTGCCTTTATGAACAAGCGTCACAACCGGACGGCGATTGTCGAGCGCATACTGAATCGCGCGGCGAACAAGGCGCTTAGTTCCCGTAATGGAAATCGGTTTGATGCCCACGCCGGAATCTTCGCGCACGCGCTTTTTGCCCCCGGCGAGCATCTCTTCGTTGAGGAACTTGATCAACTTGCGCGCGCCGTCGCTGCCTTCTTTCCACTCAATACCGGCGTAAACGTCTTCCGTGTTCTCGCGGAAAATCACCACGTTCAGCTTCTCCGGATGCTTCACCGGCGAAGGGACACCGGAGAAATGCTTCACCGGACGAACGCAGGCATAGAGATCGAGTTCCTGCCGCATAGCCACGTTCAGAGAGCGAATTCCTCCGCCGACTGGAGTAGTGAGAGGTCCCTTGATCGAAACGCGCAGGTCCTTCGCCGCGCGAAGCGAGTCTTCAGGGAACCAATTGCGGAATTTCGAGAATGCCTTCTCGCCGGCGAAGATCTCGTACCAGGCTACGCGCCGTTTGCCGCCGTAAGCTTTTTCGACGGCGGCGTCAAAGACGCGCCGCGACGCTTTCCAGATATCGCGTCCGGTGCCATCGCCTTCGATGTAGGGAATGATGGGATTATCGGGAACTTGATATTTGCCGTTGTCGTATCGAATCGGCGCGCCGTCAGAAGGGACTGGGACGCCGTTGTACACCGCTGCCATGAGCAACTGCTCCTATGAAGATGGGAATGCGTAAGCCAAACTTTAAAAGTAACACTCGGGGTGGACGGAAGCAATGAAGGTCAGCATGCGGTAGAGGTGCCGTTCGATTTCCACAGCTCACATTCGGATTCGTGCTACTTCAGTGTTTCCTATTGTGCGGAATCGCGGAATCGCACGCCTCAGACTCGCTCTGTCTCCCCTCGCGTTCCTTTCCAAGCAAGGGGAGTGGTTTTGATACAACGTACAAGTACAAATTCGGCTTCGGGTCCGGTACGGCTGCGCCTTCTGCCGATGCAATCATGCTTTTCCCTTCGCACATTAACGTGTTTGAGTTGGCCGAACTGCTTTAGCGCTTCTCCGACGGCCATCGCCGGAGCTTCTGTTAGCCACCAATTGATTCGAATACCAGTTATCTCCGCTAATCCTGTAGCGGCAGCGTTGCCTTTTCCGCTGCGGTCTTCTACATCGAGATGTCCGCTTTTCAGCGCTGAGACTATTTGCTCGCTTAATAAATATGCTTCAGGGTCAGCACTGGACGACGAAACGACTATTTTTTGCCCTGCAAAGGGACGTAGTGCGATTCCTATAGCTTTTTGCTGTTCAATCGTTAAGGATCGTGGCTGGATTAACGCTTGCAATTCTAGATTCTCCCATCCAATCGCTTCGTCTCTATCTCATTGGCAGAAGCGCGCCTATTCGCGTCTGCCGCCTCTGCTGTAAGCCGCACTATCTCCGCATCTTTGGCTTTGCCAATACGCCTCCGTGCTGGCCCAGCGATGTATCCCAACAGAAATTCAGCGGCAACCCCAATCGCCACTAACAGGGCGGCGATATTCTGGCCCTTATCAATCCAGGAAAGTAGTGTCGGATCGTCCATGCCCCCTTACCTTTCCTACCGAGAGAAAGGCTGCTTTTACGTCCTGCTCCGAATCGGCCTTGAACAGAGAGTTGCAGCGTTCGCAAACCCCGACAATCGGAGCGGCCTGTTTCACGATGCGGAGGCTGCGCTTGCCATGCAAGCAGTCTACCGCTGGAGTGCCTGTGAAAATCAAACGGCACCACTACCCAGCATGCTCCTATGGCGTGAATGGATAAACGACGCGCACACCGGAAAACCGGCCGAAGTCATGATCGTTCGTGATTAGTTCGGTTATCCCGTGCTCGATACAAAGCGAGACGATGTGTGCGTCGTGCACCAGGTTTCCACTCACTCCCGATTGCCGCAATACGCGCTCCAGAACTTCGGGGTGTCGTGCTGTTTCCGCAAGAAGCGTAAGCGAAGGTGAAGCCATTATCGCTTTTACTTGTTCCAGAGCTGCGTCGGGCAGGAGGGGAGGTTGGTAAATCCGCGGATGAGTAACCACACGCAACAGTTCGTAAATGCACGGCCATGGAATTGCCCAAGCCGAAGGACCTTGAGCCAGTTCACTTATCAATTGATAGGCACGCGCATGATGCCTGGAATTAACCGCCAGCGCATACACGAGGACGTTGGTATCAACGGCCTTCATTCCTGGTCGAAGACATCAAACAACGAATTTCTATCGGAAATATCTACGCCCGGTCTAAGGTTCGCCTTCCAGGGTCGCAGCTTCAGGCGAAAGGGCTTCGTCTCTGGTTGCGCCAGAGCACGACGCAACAGATCATTCACCAGCGCCTGGACACTACGGCCCTCGTCCGCAGCCCTCTTTTTCATCTGCTTGAAAACGCCCTCTTCGAGCACTAGTGTGGTCCTTGGCATGCATAAATATGCTACAAAGGAACAATATATATGTCAAGGCGATTTCGGGCAAATGGCCGATCCATGTTCGCGCAGGTTCTTTCGTCTCGCCCGTGTTTTAAATGCACTGGCTAGGCTCCTCGGCGACAACGCTGAATGTTTCGGTGAAGAGCCATACCAGCAGCAAGTAAGTCGGACGTACCGCGGGAGATCCTTCGCGCAAAAGAAGCGCTTCAGGATGACAGGTCATTCCTTTCTTCTCTTCCCAAAGTTGCGCGACAATATTCCCGGAGGCCTTCCATGCGAGAGATCACTCTGAACGTCAATGGCGCCGAGCATCGTGTACCCGCAATCGACGACGAAATGCTGCTCTACGTCCTGCGCGACCGGCTGAATCTCATCGGCACCAAATATGGCTGTGGCGAAGGACAATGCGGCGCCTGCACTGTGCTGATCGATGGACGCGCGACGCGCTCGTGCCAGATGCATGCGACGGCGGTTTCGGGTCGCAAAATCACCACGATTGAGGGCCTTGAGTCGGACGGCAAGTTGCATCCGGTGCAGCAAGCGTTTCTCAACGAAGAGGCTTTCCAGTGCTCCTACTGCACGCCAGGCATGATCTTGTCTGCTGTTGGGCTATTGCAAGCAAATCCCAAACCCAGCGATGAGGAAATTATTCGCGGCATGAATGGCAATATCTGCCGCTGCGGAACCTATCCGCGAATTGTTGCGGCGATCCGCCGCGCTGCTGAAGCGGGAGGCGCGCGATGAGCTTCGACAGCGAACTTGTCCAGCAAAGTGTCGATCGTCTCACGCACAGCTTCACGGTCAATCGCCGCGAGTTGCTCAAGCTATTCGGCGCCGGGCTCATGGTGTGCGCTGTCGATGCGCGCGCGCTGCAGGAATCTGGCGGTCGAAGGCGCAACGAGGAAGAAGAGCGCACTCCGCACGACGTCGCGTCGTGGATTCATATCGCCGAAGATAACAACGTAACCGTCTTCACCGGCAAAGCCGAAATGGGACAGAACATCCGCACCTCTTTAGCGCAGCAGGTGTCTGAAGAGCTGCATGTTCCGTCGGACACGATCACCATGGTCATGGCCGATACCGAGCTGTGTCCGTTCGACATGGGAACTTTCGGCAGCCGAACCACTCCGCAAATGGGAACGGAGCTGCGCAACATTGCCGCCACCGCGCGCGAGATGCTCGTGGATATGGCGGCGAGCAAGCTTGGCGGAACCCGCGATCAGTTAGTTGCCGCGAATGGCACAGTGACCAACAACGCAACGCGCCAATCGATTCGCTATGGCGAACTCCTGAACGGACGGCAACTCGTGCAGATGATTCCCGATGATCCGCCGCTGATTTCGCCGGAGAAGTGGACGGTTGCGGGAAAAGCTGTGCCCAAAGTCGATGGCCGCGAGTTTGTGACGGGTCAACACAAGTACGCCTCGGACACCTCACGCCCGGGAATGCTGTATGGAAAAGTGGTGCGGCCTTCCGCCTATCACGCCACGCTCGCTTCGCTTGATGCGGATGAGGCGCAGCATGCGTCAGGTGTAACCGTCGTCCACGATGGCGACTTCGTCGGTGTGGTCGCGCCGGATTCAACCAGTGCAGCCCGGGCGGCGAGCACGATCAAAGCGCAGTGGAAGGCACCACAGCAGATCTCCGAGAAAGAACTGTACAGCTATTTACGCGAGAAGCCGGCCAATCAAGACCAACACGCCGGAGGCGAAGGCGGCGGTCGCGCCAACGTGAACGAGAAAGGCTCATTCGACTCTGCTTTCGGATCGGCTGAGAAAAAAATCGAGGCGACTTACACCGTTGCCTATATTCAGCACGCTCCGCTCGAGCCGCGCGCTGCCGTAGCCGAATGGAATGGCGACAAGCTTACGGTTTGGACAGGCACGCAGCGTCCATTTGCTGTGCGCGATGAACTCGTCCAGGCCTTTCATCTTCCTGAACAGAACGTGCGCGTCATTGTTCCCGATACGGGATCAGCTTACGGAGGCAAGCACACTGGCGAAGCCGCCGTGGAATGCGCTCGGCTGGCAAAGGCTGCAGGCAAGCCAGTCAAGCTGCAATGGACACGGGAAGAAGAATTTACATGGGCGTACTTCCGTCCTGCGGGAGTAATCGACGTAAAAGCTGGAGCGCGCAGCGATGGATCGCTCATGGCCTGGGAATATCACAACTACAACTCCGGCCCGTCGGCAATCAATACCCCGTACGATGTTCCCAACCAGAGAATTCGGTTTCATCCCACAGAGAATCCGCCGCTGCGCCAAGGCTCATACCGATCCCTGGCCGCCACTGCCAATCACTTCGCGCGAGAGAGCGCGATGGATGAAATCGCGCATGCCGTGGGTGCCGATCCACTGGAATTTCGTCTGAAGCACATCAGCGATCCGCGATTGCGCGCGGTTTTTGAAACTGCGGCAAAACGCTTCGGCTGGGGACAACAGAAGCCCAGCCAGCAACGCGGCTTCGGCATTGCTGGCGGCTTCGAGAAAGGTGGATACGTTGCCACGTGCGCCGAGGTCGCGGTTGATCCCGCGAGCCGCGCCGTACGCGTGCTGCGCGTAGTCGAAGCATGGGACTGCGGTCCGGTGTTGAATCCGAACGGACTTAAGAATCAGATCGAAGGCGCGATCATGCAGGGAATGGGCGGAGCGTTGTTCGAAGATGTGCACTTCGCCGATGGGCGCGTGCTGAATCCGCGCTTCGCGCTCTATCGCGTGCCGCGCTTCCGCGATATG
>DATEMI010000314.1:0-2748 GCA_035275665.1 Terriglobales bacterium
CGATCTCATCAAATCCCATCCGATCTCATCGGATATCCCATCGTGGCGAACGGGATATCTCATCTTCTTGATCTCATCTGATCTCATGAGATCCCATGAAATCTCGTCGGAGTCCAAGGCAGGCACGCGGACGCGACAAACAACTGGCTGCAGGGTGATGCAGCTCTTGCGGTGAAGTGTTCTGCTGCCTTTCCATTCTCACGTCCTTATCTTCTGTGCTATCCCGAATCGGGACTAAAGTCAAGCTAATTTCCACGCATCATGTGAGGTCCGGAAAAGGAAACAAAGCGTGTAACGCGAGCACGTCAGATGCCGAAACCTGGGCTCAAACTTGCTCAGCCGTTGACCAGCGCCTTCAATGCATCCACATTCCTCTGATCGTCTCCAGGTTCATCGATGGGAGTCTCCGCGATGAATGCTGCGTGTGCCGTTCTGGGATCGTTGAGCAGGCGGCGGAATGGCTCCAATCCGATACTGCCTTGACCGATGTGCTGATGACGATCGAGCTTCGAAGCGCGCGCGGCTTTGGCGTCGTTGCAGTGCCAGACTGGGATGTTCTTCAGCTCAATCGTATTTTCCAGATACTTCATCGTGAACTCATAGCCATCCGGCGAGACGATATCGTAGCCCGCAACATGCGTGTGGCAAGTATCGATACATGCAGCAACCGGCAGAACGGGGCGCAACCGATCCACCAGTTCCGCAACTTGTTCGAATGAACTTCCGAGTGAGTACTCTGCGCCGGCGGCGTTTTCGATGAGCACCTTAAATCCGCAGCCCTCCATATCGAGACGATCGGTAGCTTCGGCAATCGCGCTGGCTGCGCGTTTCAAGCCTTCCTCGCGCGTGAGTCCGCGATACGAACCGGCGTGGAGGACCAGATATTGCGCTCCCAGCGCAAGTCCGCGTTCCACTTCGGCACGAAAGGCCTGAATGGATTTGCCAAGGAACTCGGACGTCGAACTCGCCATGTTCACCAGATAGCTGGTGTGGATCACCAAAGGCTTGATTCCGTACTTCTCGTTGAGCCGAATCATCTCTTCGCACTGCGATGTTGAGAGCTGATACGGCTTCCACATTCGCGGCGAAGACGAGAACATCTGGAAGGTGTTGCAGCCCAGGCGATACGCGCGTTCGGCTGCCGTCTCCGGACCGCCGGATGTAGAAGTATGAATCCCAATTCGGCGCGACGTGAGCCTGGGAGGAATCTCCGGAGCAGGACGCTTCAGAATGTCCTTCGCCTCGCGCTCCCACTTCGTCGCCATCATTCGAGCATAGCAGGACGAAACGCCGCGTTATTGCGGTGCCCGGCGAGGATTCATTAGACTGGCTCTTCCCAAGGAGCAAAACCGATGTTGGTAGTGATGAAGGCGCAGGCCACCGAAGAGCAGGTGCGCGAGGTCTGCCGCAAGATCGAGTCTCTCGGATTTCGCGCGCATCCTATTCCCGGCGCGCAGCGCACCGCGATCGGCATCACGGGCAACCAAGGCGCACTCGAGGCCGGCACTCTGGAGGAAATGCCGGGCGTGGGCGAAGTTATCCGCGTCAGCAAGCCGTACAAACTAGTAAGCCGCGACGTGAAGCCGGAGAACTCGATCATCCGCTTCCCGAATTCGCACGTCGCGATCGGTGGACGCGACATCGTAATAATGGCCGGCCCGTGCTCCATCGAATCGCGCGATCAGGCGATGACGATTGCAGAGCAGGTCGCTCGCAACGGTGGACACTTTCTGCGAGGCGGCGCATATAAGCCGCGTACTTCGCCGTATTCGTTTCAAGGTCTGGGCGAAGAAGGCCTCAAGATCATGGCCGAAGTGCGTGAGCAGTTCGGCCTGCTGATCGTCACCGAAGCAGTCGATAACGAGTCGCTCGATTTAGTCGAGCAATATGCGGACATGATCCAAATCGGCGCGCGCAACATGCAGAACTTCTCACTGCTCAAGCGCGCTGGACGCTCGCATAAGCCGGTGCTTCTCAAGCGAGGAATGGCGGCCACCTTGGAAGAACTGCTGATGGCAGCCGAGTACATCCTGAGCGAAGGTAATTACGACGTTGTGCTCTGCGAGCGCGGCGTGCGTACCTTCGCCGATCACACGCGCAATACGCTCGACCTGAGCATCGTCCCCGCGGTGCAGCACCTAAGCCATCTTCCCATTTTGGTAGATCCCAGCCACGGAACGGGCAAACGCAACAAGGTCCTTCCGCTTGGACGCGCGGCAATCGCCGTCGGCGCAGACGGCTTGATCGTGGAAGTTCATCACGATCCCGATCATGCCTTGAGCGACGGCGAGCAATCCATCAGGCCCGACCAGTTCGCAAGTCTGGTGTCCGAAGTGAAACAGATCGCGGCCGTATTGGATCGCGGAGTTGTCTCTCCAGTGAGCACACTCAAACCAATGTTCACGTGAAGCTTCATCGATCGTCCGCAAGCGATGCCCAACGAGGTTGCATGATTGCTGAAACTCCATTGCCTTGATCGGATGAACTTGGGTTGAAGCAGGCGGAAGCCGCGACTTGAACAGATGAGCTTAGGTGGAAGCCCTCGACTTTACAGGCTGCGGAAAAATGCTGTGGAAATCGGTTTAGGGAAGGGCATCGGCTTCAGCCGTGCCGTTTGCGGGCGCGATCAATCTTGCGCTTTAGCACCTGACGTAATTTGTTCCCTTTGGAAACAAAAGGCTTACCTCAGCGGCTAAAGCCGAACCATAATGGGAACTGCCTGTGACGGCACGGATGAATCCGTGCCCT
>DATEMI010000315.1:0-2030 GCA_035275665.1 Terriglobales bacterium
ACAGCAGAATTGCAGACTCTCGCGGATCGCGTGCAATCAACTCCGCAATTCGTTCAGCCAGATGGAGTTTCGACCCACGCAGCTTCACCTCCGATTCGAAGATTCGCTTCGCGTATCGCCGATGGAATAAAACACTGACCAGGATTGTCGCCGCAACTGCGGCGAGCATCGCCTCAACCCCGCGGAGCGCGAGGAGAGAATCGCCGTGACTGGCTTTACCTATCAGCTTTTCATACAAGGCCAGGTACCACAGCGGTGGCGCATAGCCGCTCCAGGCTGGCCGCCAATCCACCCAATGCACAGCATTGGGCAGATCGACAGCCCAGGGAATCGCGCAAAGTACGGCTACAAGCAACAGCGACTGCACCGAGGCTGATACACGAGCGAACCAGCGCAAGGGAAGCACATTCATCAACACGGTTTGCAGTAGCGCCAAAACGAACAGAACGAAGATTCCAGCGCAAAACGCCGCCGCGAACTCAGCAAAGGTCTCCAGCCATGACGGAGCCAGATCGTGAGCTCCGGAGATCACCGATGCGAAAGAAACCGCGCAAGGAATATTGAGCAGAGCAATCACAAGTACGACCAACGCGCAAAGCGTCGTCAGCTTCGCGAAATAAATGTGCGAGAGCTTGAGTGGAAGCGCGCGCAGGATCAGGTAATCCTGGCGGCTCGGGAACAGCGAATCCCACTGAAAGGTGACCAGGGCCGCGATTCCCAAAATCGTCATCACGATGAAAAACATCTGGTCGGCATAGATCGCCCGACGATAGAGATCGGCGTTCGGTCCGAGCGACAAATATTCGTATTTCTTGTAGTAGAGCTTCGGAACGATAAATCCGAGCGAAGCAATGGCGGCCAAACAAGTGATCACGACTCTGCGCAGATCGTCGGGAGAGGCGACCAGTTCGCTCTCGAAGAGCTGACGCGCATAGTGACGGTGCAGTTCAAACAGGGGTCCGTGTGTGGCTTCGAGCCATTCTTTGGCTCGGCGTCGAAGCGGCATAGTCAGGCTCGCATCACGGCGATCATTTGCGACGCCACAGCGCCCACATCTTCCTGCATGACGAGCTGCGAGAAAACATCTTCGAGGGATGTGGAAGCGCGAAGGTCTCGCAGTCGTGCAACAGAGTCGTAGGCCAGTACGCGTCCACGATGAAGGATCACAACCTCTGAGCAGACCTTCTCGACAACTTCGAGCACATGCGAGCTGTAGAGAATCATTTTGCCTTCGTTCGCAAGCGCTTGGAGCAGCGAACGGAAGACCAGCGCGGCAGTTACATCGAGTCCCGAAAAAGGTTCGTCGAGAATCAACACTCGAGGATCGTGCAGCAACGCGGCTGACAGCAGCACTTTCTGCCGCATGCCTTTGGAGTACGACGACATCTGCGTGTCTCGAAATTCTGCCAAACCGAACAATTCAAGCATCGCCTCGATTTTTAGCTCGAGCTGGGATTTCTCCATCCCGCGCAGGCGGCCGGCGAGCTGCAGATACTCGCGTCCGGTGAGGTGGGCATACAGATAGGGCTCTTCAGGAACGTATCCGAAATGGCGGCTGAACCAGAGTCGGTTCTTGAGCACGTTTTCGCCGCGAAAGAAGATCTCACCGTCAGAAGGTTCAATCAGGCCGGTGAGCATCTTCACTGTCGTGCTTTTGCCCGAGCCGTTGGGTCCGAGGTATCCGAGAATCTGACCAGGACGAATGCTGAAGCTCACGTCCTGCACTGCAGGGATCGCCGAGTAGCGCTTGGTCAGCTTCCGAACCTCGAGCATACGGCCATAGACACCGCCCCACGAGGCGCGGTTCCAGCCTCGACGGGTGATCGCTTTGGCAACTCAATGTGATGGGTTTTCTGGTGGAAGCCCCCGACTTTAGTCGGGGGGCGCACGGCGGAGCCGTGCGTACGGTGGGAGCTGATAAAAGACGCGCTTTAGCGCCGGCCCACGCAGGCGCGCTTCGCGCGTGCGGCTGCGCTAAAGCGCATCGTTTACCAGGAACATTAGACGAGGCTTGAAAGCCTCGCCCCGAC
>DATEMI010000316.1:0-2245 GCA_035275665.1 Terriglobales bacterium
TCAGCCGATTCTTCGGCAACTCTCATCAGTCACTCCTGCTAAACCTTCTGGAAGAACAGAAGATCGATCCAGAAGAAATCGAGCGTCTGCGCGAGATCCTGAAAGCGGGTGAACGCAAATGAACGTTCTGGCGTTGCCCTCGGGCCCGATGATCGCTGGTGAGCGGCTGATCAACTGCGTGGTTGAAGGCACTCTCATCGCGCTCTTTATTTCCCTTTTGTTCCGACTAAAGGTGTTCCGTGATTCCGCCACCCGCTTTTCGATCTGGCTGGCGGCGCTGCTGGCAATACTGGTGCTTCCCTTCATCGGCTCTGCAGGGGCTGCGCAACTAAGTGGAGCAGCATCAGCTCCTCATCTGAACGTTTCGGCGCAATTCTTCGTCTGCGCCTTCGCAGTATGGGCCGCTATTTCCCTATTTGGAATTCTGAGAATTTGTGTTGGACTGCTGCGCTTGCGTGTCCTTCGACGGCGCGCGCGCGAACTCGCGGTCTCCGACTTTCCTCTTGAGGCCAGGTCTATCCTTCAAGACTCCTCTTCTCGACGCGATGTGCGCATCTGTGTGTCCAATGAGATCAACGCCCCTACCGCAGTTGGATTTATCCGTCCCGCGGTGCTGATGCCGGGGTGGACATTGAGCGAATTATCGGGGGAAAAACTTCGCTCCGTGCTGCTCCATGAACTTGGTCATCTGCGCCGTTGGGACGATTGGACCAACCTGCTACAAAAAATCCTTCGGGCAATTTTCTTCTTTCATCCGGCAATTTGGTGGATTGATTCGCGCCTGTGCCTGGAACGGGAAATGGCCTGCGACGACATGGTGCTCGCCGCCACGAATGATGCGCGCGGTTACGCCGAGTGTCTGGTGTCTCTCGCGGAAAAGAGTATGTTGCGGCGCGGAGTCGCTCTCGCCGTCGCCGCCGTGGGCCGGGTCCGGCAGATGACTCTCCGGCTCGGCCGCATTTTGGACCAGAACTCACGCGGTCGCGTTCCCGGCGTAGCAATGGCCTCGATCAGCATTTTCGGTATCGGGGCCATCGCAGTATCCGCGCATCTGCCGATGCTCGTGGTGTTGCAGGACGGCTCGTCGTCCACTTCAGCGGCGGCGAACAAGGTCGCTGCGTTTGCTCCGGCAGCTGCGAAAATTCAGCTCACCTCTGCATCGGCTACCGAATTTCATGCCAAGGTCATTCCGGCGGTGATGAAAGTCCAGAGTTCTTCGCACGAGTCGAATGTGAAGATCAAGCCGAGAGCAATGCGGTCGAGTCAATCTGCGAGAGTTGCGAGGACTCCTCAGGTGGTCCGCGCTTCGCTCCACACAGCGAACACGCGAACGGGTTCACAGACAGCTTGGCTGTTGATCGTTCGGACCGTTCAACCCGATACGTCGCAAATTCCTGATATGAAACTCTTGCAGCCATTCTCTACTATCATCGTCTGCGGTGCGGATTTGGGAACGTGCGCGGTCGCATCGACTGGAGTAGTGCAGTTCACGATTTATCGTTCGTCGGGCGCGACCGGAAGCGACTTTGTTGCAAACGTAATTTGAGGTCAAAAATTTTTGCTCTTATCAACTAAACATTTAGTTACTCAGAAGGAGAAGCAAATGAACATAGGAAGTTGGAAGTCGAAGGTGGGCCGGCGATTCATCGCTCCCGCCGTGGCTTTGGCGATGACACTCTCATTCGGAGCTTACGAGGTGCTGAAGCCGACGGTCGCGCGCGCCGCAACGGCGGCTCCGGCAACATCGGCGCTCGACGACAACAGCGTGAGCTCGTTGGTTGCTCTCGACAATGCCGTCGAGGCGGTGGCCGCGCGCGTGACGCCGGCGATTGTGAACGTAACCGTTACGGCAAAGACAAAGGTCGATGCTTCCGACAGCGATGACGGACTGCCGGAAGGCTTACCGCCGGGATTCAGCCAGTTCTTCGGTCATCCCATGCAACCGCAAAATCGCATTGAGCATGGATTGGGCAGCGGCGTGATCATCTCGCCCGACGGATACATCGTCACCAACAACCACGTAGTCGATGGCGCCACGGACATTCGCGTCACCATGAGCGATCGGCGCGTTCTGCCTGCAAAGTTGGTGGGCCACGATGCGCTTACGGACTTGGCCGTATTGAAAATCAACGGCTCGCATTTTCCCAGCGTGCCGTGGGGGGACTCGACCAAACTGCGTCCCGGTCAGACGGTGCTGGCATTCGGCAACCCTCTCGGATTCCGCTTTAGCGTCACGCGCGGCATT
>DATEMI010000317.1:0-2097 GCA_035275665.1 Terriglobales bacterium
GTTGCTAGGAAGTGGCGTAATCTATGCCTACCTTCCGACATTCTGGACCATACCGACGTTAATGCTGGGCGAGACAGCGGCAGCCGCCACATTCGGCCTGATCAACTCAATCGGGCAACTCGGCGGACTATTTGGAAACTATACGATTGGCATTCTTAATGATCGGACGCACTCTCTTGTCACCAGCTTTGGTTTCATCGCATTTGTCTACGTGTTGGCGGGCGCCCTCATCGTCAGTCAAAGAACCCGCGGTTCGCATGAGGCAATCCAAAACTAAGTTGCTTCAAGACTCGTGAACCTCTCAGTTTGTCTACTCCCGGTAACTATACGGATGAACAGGGTGTGGACCTTCATCTCTCGTCCTTGATTCGTGCCCGGATCACGAGCGATCCGGAAACTGACCAGGCCGACCGAATTCCAGTACAGCCGGAAATGTGATGCCATGCCGACATCTCGGTACCAATCAGCGGTCGATGAGTGCATTGGCGATTGACCACTGATCTAGCTTGGGCGAATACACAGTCGTTATTTATCGCAGACAGGGCGGCCAGGGGTGGGCCTGGCCATAGGGAGTTCATTGATCTCAGATTTGAGAGGGAATGAGCAAGCCACAAACCGCGATCGCAAGTCTGTCCTAAGCTTCAGGATGCGTATAAGGCGCTCGATATTCCTGGCGCAACAGTGCATTTGCCTCGGAATCTCCGACCACGAGCTGCTTCTCAGGATCCCACGCCAGGCTTCGGCCCAGTTTCATCGAGTTGTTCGCCAAGATGCACGACGCGGTTGAAATGTAGCCCTGCTCGATGTCGGAGACCGGATGGCTACGCGCGTCGATCGAGGCAAGAAAGTTCTGCATATGGTGCCGGATGGCGGGCGCGACGTGTTTCTCGAGTTCCTTTTCAGTCTTATCTTCGGGGTATTGTTCCAACTCGTAGGTAACGTCTTTATGAACAGGCTGTCCGCCGCCGACCGGAATAAAGTCATATCCCATCACGCTCACCTTTAGCGTTCCTCTGTCGCCGTAGAATGTAGCGCCCCAAGGATAATTCGGATCTGCGGCCTCGCCCCAACTGCGGTGCTGCCACACGACTCGAAGATCCTGGAAATCGAAGGTGGCTGTCTGGGTATCGGAAATGTTGGCCTTGCTCTTCGTATCGACAAAGATTCCACCGGTGGAATCAATCTTCGTCGGCCAGCCCAATCCGAGCATCCACCGTGTCATGTCAAGCATGTGGACACACATGTCACCCACAATGCCGTTCCCATACTCCATAAATGCGCGCCAGCCGCGGGGATGAACCAAGCTGTTATAAGGCCGCATTGGAGCAGGACCAGTCCAGGCATCGTAATCCAGATTCGCCGGCGGCGTGGTATCCGGGGGATTTGCCGTCGCGCGCATGTGGTAGTAGCAGTAGATCTCGACAAGCGCAATCTTCCCGAGCTTACCCTCGTCAATGAAGCGCTCTTTTGCCTCGACCAGGTGAGGCGTGCTACGGCGTTGCAGACCAACCTGGACAACGCGATTGTTTTGGCGGGCAGCGGCCAGCATGGCCTTGCCTTCCAGAACGTCGTGGCTGATCGGTTTCTGAACCCAGACGTCCACGCCAGACTTTGCGGCTTCAATCATGATCAGGGCATGCCAGTGGTCGGGCGGTGCAATCAACACCAAGTCCAGATCTTTCTCGGCAAGCATCTCTCGATAGTCTGAGTAGGTGCGAGGCCTCTTCTTGGAACGCTGCCGGGCGGCGGACATGTCGGCAGCGTTCGAGAGCATCTGCGAATCGACGTCGCATAAAGAGACGATCTCGACCGGCGATACCTGCACCAGCCGGAACAGATCCGATTTTCCATACCATCCACAACCGATCAAACCAACTCGTCGACGTTTGTCGCGATCGTACTCTTGCGCCGGCGCTAGGGCGGCCGCAGCCAACCCGAAGGCAGTGGTGTGGAGGAATTCACGTCGATTCATAGGAATACCGGCAAAGCGGATTAGTATATTCCTTCGTATCAATCATGACTGACAAAACTGTTTCTCACGCTTTCGAGCGGGGGATCTATTTCTTGTTCGTCAATCGCACGTCGGGATCGCTTCTT
>DATEMI010000318.1:0-9041 GCA_035275665.1 Terriglobales bacterium
ACTGCTGATGTTGAGACCTTTGCCATCGCGATCGTTTCGAAATTCTTCTTCATGGCTTCCATCACCTCGACCGATTCTCCGCGTCCCGCGGGACGAATGCTCGAAGCAGCATCGAGGGCGCGCAGCAGCATCTCTTTGCAGCCGCCTCCACCGGGAAGGAGTCCGACGCCAACTTCAACTAATCCCATGTAAAGCTCTGCATGAGGCTGGCGCGCCGCAGCATGCAGGCTTACCTCAGTTCCGCCTCCAAGACACATTCCAAACGGCGCTGCGATGACCGGCTTGGGGCAAAACTTAATCGCCTGCGTCATGCCCTGGAAGCCGCGGATGGCGAGATCGACCTCGTCCCACTCACCTTCCTGAATGGCCATGAGCAGCAGCATGATGTTGGCGCCGACTGAGAAATGCTGCGCGTCGTTGGTGATGACGAAAGCATCGAACTGTCCCAAAGCGGGACTGCCCGGCTTGAGCGTCTGGGTGACGAACTGAACGATGTCGCCGCCCAGCGAGTTCATCTTGGAATGGAACTCGATGCATCCCACTCCATCACCTAGATCGACGAGAGAAGTTGAGGCGTTCTTCTTCACTACGCCATTGGATTTCTGCGCGACGCTGACTGACCAGACACCTTCGGGTACTTCAATCGGAGCGTATGCCGAAGTGCGCAGATCGAAGTAGCTGCGGCCCGAAGCGGCGGCTTTGTCGTCGGCATACCAACTAGTCTTCCCGCTCGCCAGCAATTTCTCGACGTTGGCCGCAACCGGACGTCCTTCTTTCTTCATGCGCTCGACGGTGGCGCTCACACCGGCAGCGTCCCACATTTCGAATGGACCGAGTTCCCAATTGAAACCGGTGCGCATGGCGCGGTCGACCTCGACGACCGAGTCCGAGATCTCGGGAATGCGATTCGCAGCGTAGGTCCAGAGCTCGGAGCGCGAGGTCCAGTAGAATTGCGCGGCTTTATCGCGCGGATCGGCGGTGATCAGCATCTTCAGCCGCTCGGCGGACGCATCCACGTTCTTCGCCATCTCCAGAAGTTGGAATCGCGACTTGCCGCGGGGATGATATTCGAGCGTCTTCCAATCAATCGCGAAGCGCTCATCGCCTGATTCCGATCTGGTCTTTTTGTAGAAACCCTGTCTGGTCTTGTCGCCGAGCCACTTGCGTTCGAGCATCTGGTTATAGAAATCCGGGAGCTTGAGTTCAGAGCGCTCGTCGTGAACACTCTTCGTCATGTTGCCGACCACGTGGGCAAGTATGTCGAGTCCGACCAGGTCGATGGTGCGGAAGGTCGCTGACTTCGGCCAGCCCACGGCTGAGCCGGTGAGCGCGTCGATGTCCTCGATCGAGAATCCCATCTCCTGCATGATGCGCATCACGTTCAGGACTGAAAACGTACCGATGCGATTGGCGATGAAGTTCGGGGTGTCTTTAGCGCGAACGATGGTCTTGCCCAGGCGCTGATCGCAAAAATGCGAGATTGCCTCCATCGCGGCGGAGTCGGATTCAGGAGTGGGAATAATCTCCAGCAGCCGCATATAGCGCGGGGGGTTGAAGAAGTGCGTGCCGAACCAGTTGCGGCGAAACGCCTCGCTGAATCCCTCGGCGATGCTGCCGACCGGCAGCCCACTCGTGTTGGTGGTCACGATCGCCGTCGGCTTTCGAGCCGCTTCTACTTTCTTCAGCAGCGCGCGCTTGATTTCGAGGTTCTCGGCGACGGCTTCGATGATCCAGTCGGTGTCAGCCAGGAGCTTGAGGTCGTCTTCAAAGTTGCCGGTCTTAATCAGGCGCGCCAGCGATGGGTCGAAGAACGCCGCAGGCTTCGACTTCTTTGCGCCTTCGAGGCCACCCAGCACGATCTTGTCGCGCTCTGCGCTGCGCTCTCCCGGCTTTGCGGCGGGAACTCCCGGCGGAACGATATCGAGTAAGTAGCTGGGAATACCAGCATTTGCGAGGTGTGCCGCGATGCGGGAGCCCATGGTCCCCGCGCCCAAAACCGCAACTTTGTTGATCTGAAGTGCCATGCCCCGACTTTCACTCGCCGCAGGCGAGGTTCCCATCTTATCGGAGCTAATGGTTAGCGTGGCTATACCGGAAAGATTCGTTTCGAGGATAGTGGGCATGAGTTTGACTGCGCTCAGATGGTACTGAATGAGCATTCATTCAGTCAATTAGATGCTGACCGGAGTTAACACGAAGGTCACGGAGGCTAAACGGAGTTCACGGAGCGCTTTGTGACCTCCGTGTTAACCCCTCGGTCCTACAGCGTGCATCCACAAGGAGGCGCGGGAACATATTTTTTCAGGAAGTCGGCCACTCGGGTGTAAGCATCGATCTGGTTTTCGACTCGCGCGAAACCATGGCCTTCGTTGTCGTAGATCTTTAACTCAACAGTTCCACCACGTTTCTTGATTGCATCCGCCACCTGCTGCGCCTCTGATTTCGGACAACGCGGATCGTTACCGCCGGCGAGCAAGAGCACCGGGGCTTTGATGCGATCGACAAAGTTGACCGGGCTGCGGTCCTCCCATAGTGCTTTGTTTTTTACCGGATCGCCCATGGTGGCCAGATCGTATTCATGCAGCAGAGGATCTTCGTTCTGCACTTCAGTGAACCAGTTCACAAATGGGACGATGGGGACCCCTGCAGCCCACACATCGGGAGCTTTGGTGAGTGCCATCATCGTCATGTATCCCCCGTAGCTGCCGCCCAAAACCACCAACTTCTTGGGATCGACGTAGCCCGTCTTCTGAATCCAGTCGGCGGCAGCCAGCACGTCCTCGAGATCGCCTCCGCCCATATCGAAGCGATTGGCATCCATGAATTCCTTGCCGTAGCCGGTCGAACCGCGATAGTTGGGGGCGATCACCAGGTAACCCTGGTTGGCCAGGTACTGAATCATGCGATTAAAGCTGTTGACGGTCTGCGACGTCGGCCCGCCATGGATGTACACGATCGCCGGGTGTGTATGATCGCGCGGCGCATTGTGCGGTACATAGACAAACGCGGAAATCTGCCATTTGCCGTCGCGGCTCCGATAATGCACGAGAAAAGGTTCGACCATGTCGTCGGTGCTGAGCCCGGCGAGCAATGAATGTGTAAGCTGCTTCGATTGCTTGCTGGTGAAGTCGTACACCCACACATCATTCGGCGAGGTTGGACCGTTGTGGTAATAAAGCAGCCGCTGGCCGTCGGGCGAGAACGAAGTCACAGATCCTGCGAGCGCGTTTACGCCGGTTTGCAGAGGCAACATCGTCGTTTGCTTCGAAGCGATGTCGTACACGAAAATCTGCGTGTTGCCATCGACGTTTTCTGTCCACGTGAGCCGCTGGCTATCTGGAGAGAATGTGCCGGATCCAACCTCCCATTTCTCCTCGGTGAGCCAGTCGACCTTTTTGTTTGCGACTTCCAGCAGCGCGGCGTTGTCGTACCCCTTCGCGTTAGACGTAATCAGCAGATATTTGCCGTCAGGAGAAAACGCTGTGGCCTGGTAATTGTGCTCATCGGTATGCGGAGTGAGCAGCGTGGTCTTACCACTCGCAACTTCCAACAGAAAGATGTTCGAGTTTTTCGCCGCTGCATCCTGCTGGGTGTACGCAATCGTCTTCCCGTCGCCGGACCAGATTGGTCCAGTGTTGCTCAGGTTCTTAGGCGTGCCCGTTGTCAGACCGCGATAGCGTTTGGTGAGCACGTCCATGAGGTTGATTTCAAAATTGGGAGAGCTGCGCGGCTTCGACATGTAGGCGAGATACCGCGAGTCCGGCGACCAGGCCTGTCCTTCTTCCGCAACATCTGGAGTGTTGGTTAGATTCACGACTTCGCCGGTTTGGGGCGAGACCAGGAACAAATCCCACTGCTCGTCGCCGTCACGATCGGAGGCGAAAGAAATCCATTTGCCGTTCGGCGACCACGCAGGATTGGTCTGTCGCTGATCGCTGATAGTGAGCTGCGAAGGCCAGCCTCCCTCCGACGACATCAGCCAGATGTTGTTCCGTCCCGAGATGTTTGTGACGAACGCGACTTGCTTGCCGTCCGGAGACCAGCTTGTGGCGCCGACAACCCGAGTCATGTACAGCGTCTCGATCGAGAAAGGCTGTACTTCCCTTTTCAGCACTCTGCTCGTGATCTGCCTGGGATCAGTGATCGGGTTCGTGCCGGGCTGCACAGCAAGTGGGGTTTGGGCGAAAACCGTCGGGCAGAGAAAGAGGACTAACAGGCGTAACAGCTTGGGCATCGCGATGAATTTACCACGATGGCGAATATCACCGCCCTTTTATGAGGCCTTCGATCTGTTCCGTTTTGGCACTGGGAAGGTTCCTCAATGCAATTTTCACCAGGGCGCGGTAGACCTCCAACGAGTCCGGCTGCAGGCGCAAAACTTCGAGGTGCTTGCGAATGGTTTCGACATCGCCGCGCCGAACGGGTCCGCTGAATGCCTGTTGCGGCGAGGTGCGGAAGCAATTGTCTATGGTCTGGTGCACGATCGGTTCCATAAGAGCGCGGGCTCGTTTTCCATCCAGGCCGGCCAGCTTGCCAACGTCCATGGCTGCTGCGATGAGCGCCACGATCGCCGGCGATGAAAAGAAACCGAACGCGTGATACGCCGCCTTTTCTGTCCTCGCGATTCGAAATGCCTGCGCTTCGAAATCGCTGATGATGGTTTCGACCGCAGTCAATGCCTTTGCGGTGCCTTCGAGCGCGAATGGCACGCCTTTCAGCTTTGGTTGCGATGAGCTCACGAAAGTCATAAGCGGGTGTGCCGAGGCGACCTCCGCGCCTTTGCGTCGGAGAGGCTCCAACGCATCGGAGCTGAGAGCGCCGCTCGAATGCACGACGATCTTGCTGCGCCAGTCGCGTTCGTCTGCCATTTGTTCAGCGATGGCGGCAATCGCATCATCAGGCACACAAATCCAAACGATGTCGGCGGACATCTCGGCAGCTTGTCTCGTTGTCGCCGAACTTTGAATCCGGCTAGCCAACATGCGCGCGCGCCGCAGCGACTGCGGATTCGATCGCGACACGATCTCCGCGATCCGATAGCCCCTCGAATGGAGAGCGCGCGCCAGAGCGCTGGCCAGAGTTCCGGCTCCGATGATCGCAATTTCAAATTTCTGACTTTTCAATCTCGGCGGCATGAAGACGGTACGTTCCGATGTGAAACCGCGAGGGAATGTTAACCTATGCCTTCATGCCTGCCTCTCGCACGAGCAGTAAGAAGAAAAGAAGGCTCGATCTTCCCAAACCAAAGCACGCCAAAATCCTCTCACGCAAGATTGGCTACCGGGGCAAGGTGTACACCATCGTGGCCGACAAAGTTCGCGAGCCCAAAGGAGTCGTGGCGCTTCGCGAAATCATTCGGCATCACGGATCAGTGGTAGTTCTGGCGGTCGATGATTCCACCTCTCCGCCGCGCGTCCTGCTGGAACGCCAATACCGGTACGCGGCTGACGATTACTTATGGGAGCTGCCGGCCGGGCACATCGACCCGGGAGAAGCCCCGGCGGTTGCGGCCAAACGCGAGCTGTTGGAAGAAACCGGCCTCACGGCGAAGCATTGGAAGCATGCTCTGCATTTCTACGTCAGTCCGGGCATTCTGGACGAGACCATGGACGTCTATTTCGCGACTGGTCTCACTCGCGGCAAAGCTCAACCTGAGGACGACGAACGCATCCAGACGCGTTTCGTTACTCTCCCGTCCGCTCTGAAGATGGCGCAGAATGGAAGCATTCGCGACGCCAAGACGCTAGCCTCGCTATTCTGGTTAGATTCCGCGGTTTAAAGATACTTCATCAAGTTTTTCATTCAAGGTATTGCCGTCTGTGTACTACTTTGACAATACCCGAAAAGTAAACGATAATTTAATCAACCAGTAACCTCACTAGGACCCCAAGAATTACGCGGCGTGCCGTTCCCCTCCTCTTCTCGGGCATGCGAGTAACTCTCCTTGTGCAGTCCCCAAGGGATGTTCTGGATAGTTCGGGTCCAACGCACAGTTCGGCCCCAAAAAAGGAATAAATGGAAGGTATGCAAGTGACGCGCATTAAAGGCACAGTCAAGTGGTTTAACAATGCCAAAGGGTTTGGATTCATCGGCCAGGAAAGCGGGCCGGATGTTTTCGTTCACTACAGCGCAATCAAAACTGAAGGCTACAAGAGCCTCCAGGAAGGCGATCAGGTCGAGTTCGAGATCGTGCAGGGCCAGAAAGGTCCGCAAGCCGACAGCGTGACCAAAGTTTCCTAGTGAGAGGTTAGAACTTCTCAGGAACCCAGCCGATGTGGCTGGGTTTTTTGTTGGATTGAAGCTCCGAAGCCGCAGCCTCGAAGCTTCGCAGCTCGATTCTGAAAGTATTTAGAATCGTTCCAGCCTAAGACATGGAAAACCGGAATATTGCCGCGGTCTTCTACGAAACCGCCGATCTGATGGAGATTCGCGGAGACGACCCTTTCCGCATCCGCTCGTATCGCCGCGCTGCCGAAGCAGTGGAAGGGCTTCCGTACCGACTCGCTGATATTGCCTCCGACACGAAAAAGCTCCTCGAAGTGCCGGGAATCGGCAAGAGCATGGCTGCCAATATTCAGCAGCTTTTGAAAGAAGGAAACTTCAGCCTTCATGCGGATCTGCTGCAAAAGTACCGTCCGTCGATGCTGGGGCTGCTAAAAATTCAGGGCCTTGGTCCGAAGACGATTGCGCTCATCTGGGACGCTTTCCAGATCTGCGATGTCGATGGCGTCGAGAAACTTGCGCGCGAAGGTAAGATTCGCGAACTTCCGCGAATGGGCGAGAAACACGAGCAGAAAATTCTGAAAGGCATCGAGGAATACCGGCGCATTTCTGGACGCTTTCTGCTCGATGCCGCCGAACGCACGGCGGAAAAAATCAAAGAGTTTCTAGCGGAGGTGCCTGGCATTGAGAAGATCACTGCCGCAGGATCGCTGCGGCGTGGGCGCGATACTGTGGGCGATCTCGACATCCTGATCACTGGCCCATGCTGCGCCGACGAGCGCCTCGACCCGCTCCTCGATCGCATCGTGACCTTCCCCGGAATTTCCGAAGTCCTCGCCAAGGGAGGCAACAAGGTCAGCTTCAAATTGCGCAGTGGAATGCAAGTCGATGTGCGCACGCTCGAGCCGGAATCGTTTGGCGCCGCTCTCCAATACTTCACCGGCTCGAAGACGCACAACGTCTCCATCCGCCAGCGGGCGCTGAAAATGGGATACACATTGAGCGAGTACGCTCTGACGCGCATCGCCGATGGCAAGCACATCGCCAGCGCTTCTGAGGAAGAAGTCTATGCTGCTCTGAAGCTCGACTACATTCCCCCGGAGCTTCGCGAGAACCAAGGCGAAATCGAAGCTGCGGCACAGCACGCACTTCCAAAGCTGATCGAACTAACCGATATTCGCGGCGACGTACACATGCACACCGTCGAAACCGACGGACGATGCACGATCGAAGAGATGATCGGCTCTGCGCGCGAGCGCGGCTATGAGTATATGGCGATCACCGATCACTCGAAGAATCTGGCGTTCGCCAATGGTCTCGACGACAAGCGGGCGGCCGAGCACATCAAGAGGATCCGCGCGGTTGGAAAGCAGACGGAAGGAATCAAAGTCCTGGCGGGGATTGAAGTCGACATCCTCGCCGAGGGCGAACTCGATCTCTCCGGATCAGTGCTCGACGAAATGGACTTGGTGATTGCCAGCGTTCACTCGCACTTCCAGCAAGAGCCGAAGCAGATGACCGACCGCCTGCTGCAAGCCATCACCGGCGGTCACATTTCCATTCTGGGACACCCCACCGGGCGTATCCTATTGCGGCGCGAAGGCTACGACTTCGATCTGGATGCCATCATGCGAGCGTCCGCCGACTATGGCGTCGCGATGGAGTTGAACGCATATCCGGACCGTCTGGATTTATGCGACCGCCACCTGAAGATGGCGAAAGAACGCGGAGTGAAGATCGTCATCAATACCGACTCGCACCACACATCGCATCTGGAGAAGATGCGGTACGGTGTAGTGCAGGGGCGTCGTGCCTGGCTCACGCGTGACGATGTACTAAACACATTGCCTGCGGAGCAATTTATCCAGGCTATGCGGCGTCATCTGCACAAGCCGGTGACGCAAAGGCAGCATTCAGCATCTTAGGTTCAGAGCACCGGGTCAGAGCACCAGGTTCAGAGTATCTCGAGGAGACGCTATGTCGAGTCCATCCAGCCCCGTAGTAAAGAAACCGGAAGAGGCGCATCCCGATGCGGGACATGTGCCCATGACCGAAGAACTCGACAGCGCACGCTGGAGTCTGCCTCCTGTCGTGCCTGTGGTGGTGGCCGCGGCCGTGCTCGCGATTGTGCTCGGCATTTACCTCGCATCCTCGCGAAAACCACCGACATCGACGGGCAGCGCAGTGCGTGTGGTTGCACTGCCGATGCACATTGAATCGAAGGGGTCGATTGCCCCGGGCCAGGAAGGAACGATCGATCAAAACGTAGAGAAGAGCGACTCTGTTCTGGTGAACATCGCCCTCGACGTAAAAAACGCCATCGGCAAGCCGATGTACATCAAAGGACTTCAGGCCAAGCTTGTGACCGAAAAAGGAGAGTTCAGCGATGACGCCGCTCCGGCATCAGATTACGAGCGCATCGTGCAGGCGTATTCCCAGCTGGCAATTCCTGATGTGAAGCCCTTCCAGGCGGAATCGAGCATTGCAGCCAATGTCGATCAGAAGGGCTTGGCAATCTTTAGTTTCCCTGTCTCGCGTGATGATTGGGATAAGCGCAAATCCCTTCAGGCCACGGTTAATTTCTACGATCACGCGCCGCTAATAATCGACGCCACCACGGCAGCGGCCGCTCAGGATGCGACTCTTCCGACCAAGATCATCAAATAAGCAAAACGCGCCATGTCGCAATAGATCGGCGGGGTCCGCGAACGATTTTCTCTCCGATCAGCTCTTGAGCAGGAGATAGGAAAATCTTCGGCATACAAACTAGGGCTTTGTCGGAATCACTCCGAACCAGCAAGCATCGGAAATCGACCGTG
>DATEMI010000319.1:0-3689 GCA_035275665.1 Terriglobales bacterium
CTCCTGCGATGCTTTTGATTTAAATACTGTCGGCATGGCTCTTCTACCATGAACTCCTCCTTCATGGGCCAAAGAGCCTTGAAAGTGCGTTTCAGTCTGAGGCATTCCGGGAGATCCTTCGCGCAACAGATGCGCTTCAGGATGACAGGTGAATGGAGAGTTCAGTTTCTCTGGATCAGCCTCATCCGTTTGATGGCATCCCGCAAAGCCCTCGCCCAGACGATTCAACGCCCCAATCTGCGCCAGCATGTTCAGCTCATTGCGTCTCAATTCGGGAACACGGCGAGCGAGATCGTCCACGGAAGTAAAAGCCAACCGATCGCGTTCGTTCACCAACGCTCTGGCGGCTTCTTCGCGCAGCCCGCGAACATAGCGCAGGCCCATGCGCATAGAAATCTTGCAGCCCGCCCGCTCATGTGGAGCCTCTGCGCCGCACTCACATTCCAGTGTGCACGGCCAATAAGAACGCGTGACGTCCACTGGACGCACTCGCAAGCCATGCCGTTGCGCGTCTTTCACGATCGTCGCTGGATGATAGAAACCCATTGGCTGATTGTTCAGCAGCGCTGCCGTGAACGCCGCGAGGTAATGACATTTGAGATAAGCGCTCGCATAAGCTAGCAGAGCGAAGCTGGCGGCGTGCGATTCAGGAAAACCGTATAGCGCGAACGAGACGATCGATTGCACGATCTCGTCCTGTGCCTCGCGGGAAATCCCATTTTGGGTCATGCCGCTCCGCAGGCGAGTCTCGATGGCCGCCATCTTTGCCTGAGAACGTTTGTTGCCCATAGCGCGGCGCAGCTCCTCGGCTTCGCCTCCACTGAAGTTCGCCACCACCATGGCCATGCGCAGAAGCTGCTCCTGAAAGAGCGGCACGCCGAGCGTACGCTTCAGTACTGGCTCCAGTGAAGGGTGAGCGTAGCGCACGGTCTCGAGATCCTGTCGCCGTTTAAGGAAAGGATTCATCATCTTGCCGACAATCGGTCCTGGCCGGATGATCGCTACTTGAATCACGATGTCGTAAAACACTTGCGGACGGTTGCGCGGTAGCGCCGCCATCTGCGCCCGGCTTTCTACCTGAAACAATCCGACTGTATCGGCTTGCTGGAGCGCTTCATACACCGGCTTGTCGTCCTGCGGAAGCTGCGCCAGATCGACCTTATCGCCGTAGTGCTGCGGGATCAACTCGATGCAGTCTTCGAGTACCGCCATCATCCCCAGGCCAAGCAGATCGATCTTGATCAGCTTCATATCAGCACAGTCGTCTTTGTCCCATTGCACGACAACGCGTCCGGGCATGCTCGCGGGTTCAAGCGGAACTACGGAGCTGAGCTGTCCCTGGCATACGACCATGCCGCCGGAGTGCTGGCCAAGATGACGTGGCAGGTCCTGCACGCGTAACGCGAGATCGAGGAATTTCGAGATGCGTGGATGGCGCAAATCAAATCCGGCATGGCGGAACTGATGCTCCATCGTGTCGGTTGGACCGCGCCACTCCCATGAGCCAACTAGCGCAGAGAGGCGATCCAGCGTTTCGGCGTCGAAGCTGAGCGCTTTACCCACTTCGCGCGCGGCGGAGCGTCCGCGATACGTAATCACATTAGCGGTCATCGCGGCGCCATGCGCTCCGTATTTGGAGTAGAGGTGCTGGATCACGCGCTCGCGCTGATCGCCGCTGGGGAGGTCAAGGTCGATGTCGGGCATCTCGCCGCGCTGCTCGGAAAGGAATCGTTCGAAGAGCAATTCCATACCAACCGGATCGATGGCGGTGATGCCCAACGCATAGCAAACGGCGCTGTTGGCGGCTGAACCGCGGCCCTGCACAAGAATGCGCTGCTCCTGACAGAAGCGCACGATGTCCCATACTATGAGGAAATAGCCAGACAGATTGAGGTACTCAATGAGCGCCAGTTCACGTTCGATTTGCTGGCGAGCGCGCTCGCGCAGCTCCGGAGGCTTCTCTCCATAGCGTTTGTCCATACCTTCGCGCGTTCGCTCGCGCAGGAATGACATCATCGTTTCTTCAGCACCCACGGGATATTTGGGGAACTCGTAACCAAGATCTTCCAATGTAAATTTCAGTCGCTTGGAGAGGGCTTCAGTGTTCGCAATCGCCTCCGGCAGATCGGCAAAGAGTTGTTCCATTTCCGCAGGCGTGCGGATGAATCGCTCGGAGTTAATCGAGAGCAGGCGTCCGGCATTTTCGAGTTGCCGATGATGACGAATGCAAGTGAAGATGTCGAGGATTTCACGCTCCGCAGCCGTTGCATACGAAACGCCATTCGTCGCCAGCAGTGGAAGTCGCAGCTTGCGCGCAATCGCAATTGCCGCCTGATTGCGCGCTTCCTCGCGGCGGTCGAAGTGGCGCTGCAATTCGATGAAAACATTTTGCGGACCGAAAATGCGCTTCATGCGCTCGACTGCGCGCAGTCCTTCTTCGTATCCGCCGCGCGCCAGCGCCTCGGCCAGCGGACCTTCATCGCCACCGGTGAGACATACAAGTCCACCGGTATGTTCTTCGAGTTCTTCAAAGCGCGCCGCGCTTTCTTCTTTCTTGGCGCGCAGTTTGGTGCGAGTGATTAGCCTGCAAAGATTTTGATATCCGGTGCGCGATTCGGCCAGCAGCGGATAGCGCGCCGGTCCAGCTTCGCCAAAGAGCGTGTCATCGATTGTGACTTCTGCTCCGATGTGTGCTTTGATCCCGCACTTCTGTGCGGCCAGATGGAAGCGCGGAGCGCCATAGACGCCGTTGCGATCCATCAGAGCCATCGCCGGAATTCCGTAATCGGCGCACACGCCGATCAGAGCCTCAGGCAAGGAGGCGCCTTCGAGAAAACTGAATGCGGAGCGGGAATGGAGTTCTACGTACATCTGTATCCATTTGTCATTCCGAGCCGCTTGTTTTGCGGCGAGGAATCCCTATCGAACCCATACTTTTTCGGTTCAGCAGGGATCCCTCACATTCGTTCGGGATGACAAAAACAGCAATGGTTAATCAAGAGTCGATTCCACATACCATTTCGCCGAGCTTAGATCGCGATATACATGCACGAGCCATGGACGAAGTTCTTCGGTGCGCAGTTCGAGGTCCCACTCGTCGCGCGTCCATGCCTGCTCGGTCCACCATCCGCCGTTGTTCCGCCACGGACCTGCAACTGCTGTGACCTGATGCGGCTGTCCTTTCACGAGGACGCGAACCGGCACCCCTTGCTTGCTCTGAACCTTGGCTTCAAGCGGAGGACGAAAGACGCGCAATGCGGTTTTCTGCTCTTGAGGAATGTCATTCTTTGTGACCGAAGCTTGCGGATGAAATGGACGCATGCGAAACGCATCCGGAGCATGCGTATCCAGCAATTCGGGCGAGCCTACGCGATCATCGCCTACGAGACTGCGAAGGCGAGCCAGCGTCAGTTCAAGGCGCTCGGGAGCGAGTCCACGCGGCCGGAACAATCCCGATTGCGCAAAACGTGGCGGCGCTGCTTCTGCAGCAAGGAACAGCTTCTTCACCGGACCTTCCGGCGGGTGAGCGGCAAATTCAAGCTGCAGCAATTTGAGAAATGTTCGGCTGTCCTGCATTGGAACCGGAAACTGCAAGATGCGCTGGTGGATCGACCGACTCGCTTCCTGCTCTTCAGTCGATTGCTCTTCGTGCCCGGTGGTTTCCAGCGCAACACGCAATTCAGTCGCGG
>DATEMI010000320.1:0-3466 GCA_035275665.1 Terriglobales bacterium
AATCTGGCGCTCGATTTCATATTCCAGAGCGTCGCGGATAAAACGGAAGGAATTTACGTTCTTCACCTCGGCCTTTGTACCGAGTTTCTGCTCTCCGCGCGGACGAATGCTCACGTTGGCGTCACAACGCAGAGATCCCTCTTCCATGTTGCAGTCGCTCACGCCTGTATACAGGATGATCTCCTTGAGTCGAGTGAGGTATTCGTACGCTTCACCGGGCAACCGCATATCCGGTTCGCTGACGATCTCGATCAGAGGCACGCCCGAGCGGTTTAGATCGACATAGGTGAAGTGTGCCGAATCGGGAAGACCGTCGTGCAGGCTCTTACCGGCATCTTCCTCCATATGCAGGCGGGTGATGCCGATCCTTTTCGCGCCGCCGTTCTCCGAGGGAATGTCGATGAAGCCATGTTCGGCAACGGGCTTGTCATATTGAGAAATCTGGTAGCCTTTCGGCAGATCGGGATAGAAGTAATTCTTGCGCGCGAAGATCGAGCGTTCGCGAATCTGGCAATTCAAAGCCATAGCCGCGCGCACCGCAAATTCGACGGCCTTGCGATTCAATACCGGAAGTGCTCCTGGCAAACCCAGACACACAGGGCATACGTTCGTGTTCGGAGGAGCACCGAATGCAGCTGAACATCCACAAAATGCCTTTGTCTTCGTCAGGAGTTGAACGTGCACCTCGAGTCCGATCACGGCCTCGTAGCGCGTGCGCACGTCAGGAGATAGCAGGGTGGCCATTGAAGGGATTATAGAAGGCGAGGTTTGCCTCCGTGCAGCCGCGCCCTTGCCCGGATGTTTGCTGAAGCATTTTTATGCGAAGTTCAGATCAAAAACAAAACAACATGAACAATATCGGTATCAGGTGCGAAACTCGGGCGAGACTGCCCGGCTCCACGTTACTCGGAAGACGACAGCAGAATCACGATGCTCTCGCCTTGTCTTTATTGCCATCCAGCCCTTCGCCCAACAAACGCCCAAACGGCTCCAACCCTTCGATGTTGTCGCAAACAATCTTGATGGCCCCCAGAACGGGAACGGCGAGGATCAGACCCATGGCTCCCCATATCCATCCCCAGATCAGCAGACCGAGGGTCACGGCCAAGGGATTCAATTCCAATCTGCCGCCAATCACCTTCGGATAAAGCACGTTCATCGAGAACACGTGCAGGCCGAGAATGACTACGGCGATGACGAGGATACCTGTTCCGTGCAGCACGCCAATGCCGGAGGCAATCGGAGGCAGCAACGCGAGAATCACTCCAAGATACGGAATCAAACTGAGGAAACCGCTGATGAGTCCGAGAAAATAAAAATATGGCAGGTGAAGGAAGGCGAATACGATTCCGCTGGCAACTGCCATAAAAATACCAATGACGAAGTTGCCGACGATGAAGCCTTTCATCATCTCGGAGATCTTTCCCATTGTGGAATACGCCTTCAGGCGTTTTTCGGGGGGGAAGAGGCGCACGGTCGATCGCCTCATGTGCTCCTCCCAGGTGAGCATGAAGTAGACGATGAAAGGAATAAAAGCGATGGTAAGAAGAATCTCCCCTATGCTGGCGATTTCGGAGCCTCCGATGAGTCCTCGAATTCCGCTTTCCTGCTGAACCTTCACTGGCACGGCATTTTTGTCCGTGCCCGGCATTACACTCTGCGTGCTCTGCCGAATCTGTTCCGCGCCTTTCTGGTACTTGCCCATCACTTTCTTGATTTCGCTTTGTACCTTCGGCAATTGGTGCGCAAAATCCACGGCGCGTTGATAGAAGAAATAACTCAGTCCGTAGAGAAGAGCGAGCACCAGGAGGACAGCAATTCCTGATCCCAATGTGCGAGGAATCTTGATTCTTCCCATGAGCCGAACGAAGGGCTCCAAAATGTAGGCAATCAGGATGGAGGTGAAGATCGTCACGAGCACCAACTTGGCGAAGTAGCAGACGGCCAGGACCGCAAGAATCGTTAGGACAATCTGGGTAATAGTCGCCTTGCGGAGTTCTTCGTGAACCTCCTGTACGCCTTCGCCGAGGTCTTCTAGTTCTGCCGCCGTTTCTGCGGCAATATCATCCGGAACAGGAGTCGGGCCTTTCTGTTCCCGCTGCTCCGATCCTTTCGGCCATAGTGATTTCGAAGACACGATGTCGGCTTCTCCTCGCAGGTAAGATGCTGAGCACACCTATAATCGCAGCATGGAGGCAGAGCAAAATCACGCCAGAGGGCGCATCCTCGGCCTCGACGTCGGCGCACGTCGTATTGGAATTGCAGTCTCCGATCCGCTTGGCCTCACCGCACAGGGACTTCCCACATTGCAGCGTCGGAATCGCCGCTACGATCAATCGGAGCTGCGCAGAGTGGTTCGCGAATATGAAGTGAGCGAGATCGTCATCGGCAATCCGCTCCGCATGACCGGACAATCCGGCGCTCAAGCCGAAAAAATGGCAGCCTTCGCCAGTCAAATCAAGCAGGAGCTTTCGTTGCCGGTGCATCTCTGGGATGAGCGCCTCAGCACTGCGGAAGCTCACCGCCTTCTGGATGAAACCGGCATTCGCGATGCGCGGCGGAAAGAAGTTATCGACAAAATGGCAGCGGTGCTGATTCTGCAATCCTTCCTGGATGCGAGAGCAGCGAAAAGATAGCGCTTCTTCCGGCCCTTCGGGCCTACGCTTGCTTACCAGCAATCATTTTCGTGCGATTACCACTCTGGGAATTCCGCGCAAATCCGGAGCCGAACGTACATCGCGCCAGTCACGCAGGAGCTGATGAATCGCCTGTTCTTGGGAGAAGCCGATTTCCATCACCAACCATCTGTCTGGCTTGAGAATCTGACGAGCTTGGGGAATGAGGCGCCGATAGATGTCGAGCCCCTGTTCTCCGCCGAACAGCGCGCAATGTGGCTCATTCAGACAGACTTCAATCTGCAGCTTGTCCGCTTCGCTCTCGCCCACATAGGGAGGATTGGAGATGACCATGTCGTACTTCGGACCAAGATCGAGATACCTGCCGAGCAGATCGCTGTGAGCGAATTTGACGCGATCGCCGAATCCGAGCCGCTGCGCATTACTGCACGCAATTTCGAGTGCGTCGGCTGAAATGTCTACGGCGTCGATGTTAGCCTTCGGCAATTCGGAAGCGAGCGCCAATGCGATGCATCCTGATCCTGTACCGACGTCGATGATATGCGGGGTCTCGATATCGCGCAGCAGTTCCAAAGCCGCTTCTACCGAGTGTTCCGTTTCTGGACGTGGAATCAAAACCGACGGAGTAACCAGCAGGTCGAGTCCCCAGAACTCCTGATGTCCCGTGATGTATTGCAGCGGCTCGCCGCACGCGCGCCGCTCGAGAAATTCGTTATACCCGTTCAGTTCTCGACAAGAGAGTTCCAGTTCAGGATGAGCATAAAGATATGCTCGGTCGCGTCCGAGAACGTGCATCAGCAAAGTCTCGGCATCGAGGCGAGCGTCTCCTC
>DATEMI010000321.1:0-12770 GCA_035275665.1 Terriglobales bacterium
GATAAATGATGGCTCAAGATGATGAGGGGAAAGGCGTCTCTCATCCCTCGTTCGAACAAACATTGAGGATAGGCCTGCTGCTGGTACTCGCTACGGGGAGCGTGTCCCTGCAGGCGCAATTCAACCAGGGGTTTTGTGCCGGGAGCCAACCTGAAGCGGCACGAACTGGAAACCATTGCCACTGCGCGCGATTTATCCGGTGTCGTTTCGGCGACGAGCCGGCCCCGACAGCGGCAAGAAGTGACGATGATGGCCGCGGTTCAAGCGGTGTGGTTTCCGGCAATGTATTGGTTCGAGCATTGCCCCGACACCCTGATTTCGACCGCAACATCTACCGCAAGAACAAGTTCGAATTCTCTTTGCAAACTGGATGGCTCCCGATCAACATCCCTTTTGTCTTCGATTTTCTTCTGGGAGGCGGCTATAACATGACCCCTCTCAAGTACACGCTGGTACCCGTGATTGCCTCGCTGCACTGGCAAACCGGAGACGTCAGGGGACCTGGGTTTCTACGGGGCAATTGGGATCTGAATACAAGCACGTCTTTCACTGTGATTCCGAGAGGACCGGAAAGGCGTTACATCTCATACATGATGGGAATTCGACGTAATTTTGTGCAGCCTAACTGGAAGGTCGCGCCTTACTTCGAAGGACGCGTAGGCGTTGGGAATATCGACGCTAAAGAGCCG
The DNA here is from genome assembly GCA_035275665.1 of Terriglobales bacterium. GTDB lineage: Bacteria > Acidobacteriota > Terriglobia > Terriglobales > Acidobacteriaceae > Gp1-AA112. The sequence continues at coordinate 690 of DATEMI010000321.1, forward strand.
GCAGGCGTCGCCTTCGCGCAAGGGCAGGACCTTACCTTTAATCTGATCCTGCATAGTGGTGTGCAATATAACCTCAATTCCCGATATGGGATTTCCGGCGGAGTGGCCTACATGCACATATCGAACCTATATCTCTCAGAACCGAGGTATCCCAATTACGGGATTAATGTTTACGGTCCAATGGTGGGGCTCACTGTCACCTTGGGGAAGCATCATTCACGATCGGCACAATAAGATTGGAATCGCGCAGCCGGTTAATGTCCCAGGCGTCGGTGCCCGACAAACCCATAGGAGGCGCTTTGGATCAACGCAACGGCGAGCTCGTAGCTGTAGTTACCGGCGCTGCTCAAGGAATCGGACGCAGGACAGCCGAACTCTTCGCCGAGCAAGGCTATCGGCTTGCGCTTAGCGACCTGCGAGCGTCGGACCAGACGCTGCGCTCGCTCGAGTCACGCGGCGCAGATGCGATCGACCATGTGGGCGATATCAGCGATGAATCCGTCATCGAACAGTTGGTTCTAAAGGTCTATGAGCGCTGGGGACGGAGCGACGTGCTGGTCAACAATGCCGGCATCAGCTTTATTGCGCCTGCTGAGAACATTTCTGCTAAGGACTATCGCCGCGTACTGGAAGTGAATCTGGTCGCTCCTTTCCTGCTGTCAAAGGCATTCGGCACACGCATGCTCGCTGTGGGAACCGGGTGCATTGTCAACGTGGCGTCGGTGGCTGGGCTCCTCGGCATCGCCGACCGCGCAGCTTACAATGCTTCGAAACACGGACTCATTGGCCTCACGAGAACGCTGGCATCAGAATGGGGGGGACGAGGAGTACGCGTAAACGCGGTCTGTCCCGGATGGGTGAAGACGGAAATGGATACGACTGATCAAAGCAGCGGCAGCTACACCGATGCCGACATCATCGGCCGCGTACCCATGGCCCGCTTTGCCTCTCCCAACGACATCGCGCAAGCCATTGCATTCCTCGCCGATGAAAAGCAAAGCGGCTTCATCAACGGCCACGCGCTGGCGGTCGATGGCGGCTGGACAGCCGACGGCAGTTGGCAATCCCTTCGCCTGCGCCATCGGTGACCCACCAGAACCACGAAAAACTTTTGCTTGTTTTTCTCCAGCTAATCGGGTTTTCCCACACTCTTCTGCTTGTAGACATTCTGCAGAACATAGAACGCCTTCTTCTTCTCGCCGTGTTCCGAAATGAGACCTTTGCGGTTGAAGAAATCCTGGATGCCCGGCAACGGACGACGCGGCGAACGAAAATCCATCAGGATCCACGGGCTCATTCCACGCAATTGGCGAATGTGATTCAGCATCACGAGTTGATGCTGGTAGATGTTCGCCTGATACTCTTCCGTCCAGCGTTCATCGGGTGAGCCATGCCGACCGTACTTCGCGTCACCTCCGAACTCACTCACAATGCACGGTTTCTCGTATCGGATATCCCATTCAGTATGGTCGGCGTCTTCCGGCTTGTGCTCGTACCATCCGATGTACTCGTTCATGCCGATCACGTCGAGCGCCGCGCCGAGCGGATCGTCGACGATCTTCTTCATCCCTTCAGTCCTTACCAGGAGGGCAGCCGTGACCAGACGCGTGGGATCGTCTTCATGCGCAGTCCGCACCATCGTTTGCAAGAACTGCGTGCGCGTCGGATTATTGGGCGTTTCATTCGCCACGGACCAGAGAATGACCGAAGCCTTGTTGCGATCGCGGCGAATCATCTCGTGCAACTGCTGCTGCGCCTTGGCGAGCACGGCAGGATTGTCGAACTGGACCGCCCAGTAGACGGGAATCTCCGACCAGACCAGAATTCCCATCTTGTCAGCCATGCGCGTCATGCGTTCGTCATGAGGATAGTGTGCGAAGCGCGCGTAGTTGGCGCCCAGCTCTTTTATCCACCCAAGTAACGTTCGCGCATCTTCTTCCGAATATCCTCGGCCCGTTCGATACGGCGCCTCGGCGTGCACGCAGATGCCGCGCAGGAAGATGGGCTCGCCATTCAGCAATATCTGCGTGCCGCGAGTCTCGATGGTGCGAAAGCCGATCTCGTCTTCAAGCGAATCCTGCCCTGCGCGAATTGTCACTCGATACAGCTTGGGATTCTCTGGCGACCACAATTGCAAGCCGTCTGCATGAAACGTAATCTTCGCGCGTCCGTCGGAGCCGATCGTTGCCGTCTGCGCCAGGTGATGCTCGGGAATTTCCACAGTGACTTGCGCGCCCGGAGCCGCACCTTCTACATGTACCCAGCCTTCGAGTTCCGTTTTGGTACCGCGCCTAAGCTGGAGGCTGTAGTCATCGATAAACGCCTGCGGGACTTCGACCAGAGATACATCGCGCGTGATTCCGCCGTAATTCCACCAATCCGTCTGCAGAGTAGGAATACCATCCGCGAGCCGTGTGCTATCGACGGCAATCACTGCGAAGTTGCCGCCATCGTGCAGGAGATTGGTGATCTCACAGTCGAACGGAGTGAAGCCGCCCTCGTGCTCGCATGCCTTCTGGCCATTAATCCAGACGTAAGAGCGATAATTCGCCGCGCCCACGTGAAAGAACACGCGCTTCCCCGGCGTGCGCTGGAAGTCGAAGTCTTTTTCGTACCAGATTGGGCCTTCGTAGAAGAAGAGCGAATCGCGTTGGGTATTCCAGTCGCCAGGAACGTGCAAAGCGGCGGACTTGGAAAAGTCATATTCAATCGGAGGTCCGTCGGGCTGCTGCCTCTCATTCTTGAAGTAGCCGTTGTCGCGCAGCTTGCCGTGAAAGCCATACAGCCCAGTTGCGTATGGATCGACGATCGTGCGCCAGTCGCCGTCGAGACTGACGGTCTGGCGATGATCAACATCTACCAGCAGAGTGGAGTTGTTCGACGCAGGCGCAGCCGTTTGAGGCTGCAGCGCAATCAGGGAGCTCCCAATCAATGCCAGCAAAAAATCAGTTCTTCGCATCTATTCCCCTTTTAACCTTCAGGTGAGAACCACACCAAGCGATTGCTAGGTCCTTGAAAAGAGGCAGTTTACACCCTCGGTTACCAGCAAGCTTGCGGCGGCGGAAATTTCTGGCGCAGCTACAACCAAACGTCCTACAATAAATATCGAAACGTTTTGGCAAATTGCCGGCGGGGAGAAGATATGAGCACCGTAAATACCAGGGCAGTCACTGAGCCACTTTCCAATATGGAACAGTGGGAAGACTTCCTTGAAGGCCGCTACAAGGAAGGCAAGTCGGAGTCCGAATTCCGCCAGTATGACGAGAAGGCGAATCCCGGTGTCGCTGAGTTCTACCGCCTGAATCATCAGCACCAGACCGTCGATTACGTGCTCGGAAAAGAGAAGCAGTACTTTGGCCTTACGCGCGGCAAGAAGAGCGTGTGGGAGGCAGCCGAATATCTGAACACGCTGGTCGATGACAGCGATCCTGACACCGACCTCACCCAGCTCGAGCATCTGCTCCAGACTTCCGAGGCCATTCGTCGCGACGGTCATCCGCGCTGGATGGTGCTGGTCGGCTTCGTCCACGATCTCGGAAAGTGCCTCTGCCTCTACGGCGAGCCGCAGTGGGGAGTAGTAGGCGATACGTTCCCAGTCGGCTGCGCCTGGTCTGATCAGGTTGTCTTCCCTGAGTACTTCGCTGCAAATCCCGATGCGAAAGTTCCCAAGTACCAGACCAAATTCGGGATCTACGAGCCGAATTGCGGCCTGGAAAACGTTCACATGTCATTTGGCCACGATGGCTACATCGCCGAAGTCATGAAGCCATACTTGCCGGACGAAGCTCTTTACATGCTGCGCTTCCACTCCTTTTATCCCTGGCATCGCCACGGCGCCTATACGCATTTGGAGAACGAGAAAGACCGGGCCATGCTGCCGTGGGTGCAGAAATTCAATCCCTACGATCTCTATTCCAAAGGACACACCAAGCCCGATTTGAAACAGTTGAAGCCGTATTACGACGAACTGTTCGCGGAATTCCTTCCCGAAAAGCTGGCTTGGTAGGACGAATCTCTGAAACCGTGAGCAGGCTCTATAAGCAGCAGGCTCAACTCCGGCCAGAGAGTCACGAAAGCGGATGCAAGCGGCTATTTGTCGAAAGTAACGTCGAGTGTGCCGACGCGTTGACTCGCACGATTACCTGGCCGATGTCTTTCCCTTTTTTGTCCCACACGACGGTTAGAAGATCGACGAGGGCGTGCTTCGCAACATTCGCAACGGTTCTGACATGGCTCGTGCCACTTCCGTACCGCGCTGGGTGTAACGGAAGTTCATTGAGCCAGGGTTGCGGCCGGTCAGAAAGGGCCACGTCCCCGTTGTGCTAACATCACCTCCACTGGCAATTTTGCTGGGAGGCAGTCATGTCAGATAACGACAACAGCAGCATTGGATGGTTCCTTGCAGGTCTCGGGCTAGGCGCTCTGGTAGGCGTTCTGTATGCCCCAAAATCGGGCCGCGAGACCCGTGACACAATCCGTCAGTCGGCCACCGAGGGTCGCGATTACCTGACCAACCGTGGCCAGGAATTCCGAGGCCAAGTTGATACATGGGTGAAGAAGGGCAAGGATGCCGTCGGCCGTTCCAAGGATCAGATCAGTTCCGCCGTTGAAGCCGGACGCCAGGCCTATCGCGATGCGGTCGAACCAAAGAGTTAGCAGCGCTTCGGTCCATTGCACCGCGCAATGGACCGAGTGCATCTCCGCATGAACTCCAACCTCTTAACCGCCTTTATTGCGATTACGTCTGCGGCCGTCGTGCTGCAGATGCTGATTCTGGGCGCGATCTATCTCACCATTCGGCGCACGAGTTCGCAGATGGAAAGCATTGCGCTCGATGTTCAGCGGCGCGCTACCCCGCTGATCGAGAATGCGCGCGACATCGTCGCCGATGCCACTCCGAAGGTGAAGGAAATCACTTCGAATCTCGCCGAGGCCTCAGCTAATGTGAAGCGCCATGCGACGACGCTCGGCGATACCGCTGTCGAAATCGCGGTCCGCGCCAAAAATAAGGTAGTCCAGGCGGATGACATGGTCACGCGGACTCTCGAACGCGTCGAAAAAACCACGGGTGCGGTGCAGAATTCAGTCCTCTCACCCGTGCGGCACGTAAACGGCATTCTTAACGCTATTACCGTAGGCATTGGCTCATTGCTGAATCAGAAACGCCAGACGAAGAATCAGCAGCGACGCGCACCCGGTGACGAAGGGATGTTTGTTTAGGTGGTGAGGACCGACGGCCGCCCTCGGCCGGGTTTCCATGGCCTCTGAAAGCAGTTCACCGCTGAAGATTTCTCAACACGCAGAAACCCGCGCGGGGGCGCGCGTCGGTCCATTGGTCTACGAACCCTATTTCTCTCTTCCCACTACGAACTCGGGAATCCACAAAAGTGCACGTTTGATCTCGCTGTCGAGAAATGGAGCGATGGCCCGGCGTGCCTGCTCGGCGTGCTCGTTGGCAGACGCCATTGCGTACTCGACTGAGCCATAGCGTTCCAGAATGGAAACAACATCTCGATGCGCGACATTCGCGAAGCAGCGCTCGTCGAGAACAGTTTCGATCAGCCTGCGTTCCGATTCGGTACACCGATCGAGTGCGTGAATCACCGCCATGGTGACTTTGCCTTCGCGTAGGTCGCTCGCGACTGGCTTGCCCAGCACGTCCTCAGAGGCAGTTAGGTCGAGCACGTCATCAATGATCTGAAACGCCAATCCTAAATTGCGCCCGTATTCTCCCAGGCGGTCTTCATCATCGGCACTGGCGCGGCCGAGGACCGCGCCGAGTTTCATCGAGACAGAAAAGAGGCAGGCGGTCTTGCGATAAATGAGATCCAGATGCTCGGCCTGGCTGATGATTCTTCCAAGCCGTTCCATTTGCATGAGCTCGCCTTCGACCATCTGCTGTGTGAGTCCGATCAGCAGATCGAGCACTTTGAAATTGTGCTCTTCAAGGGCGATCTTGAAGGCCTGCATGTAAAGCCAATCGCCGGCAAGGACGCATTTTGAATTGCCCCATTGCGTGTTGGATGAAGGCCGCCCACGGCGTGTTACGGCTTCATCGATGATGTCGTCGTGCACCAGCGTGGCCGTGTGGACGATCTCTACCACCGATCCGAGCCGAATGGCTCCCTGCCCTTCATAGCCGCAGAGTTTGGCGGCGAGCAGGAGCAGTGCCGGACGAATGCGCTTGCCTCCGCCTTCGCGCAGATACTCGCCAATCTCAGTGATAACGGCTACGCCCGAGACGGCGTCGCGCTCGAACTCGCGCTCTATGGCGAGCAGGTCGTCGCGCAGAAGATCGAAAACTTCTTTTGCCGCGACGCTGGCCGGAGTACTCACGCTAGTTGGACCTATAGTTTGTGAACTGCATGTCGATGCCGAAATCCTTGTTGCGCAGCATCCCGATCACCTGCTGGAGGGTATCGCGATCCTTGCCGCTCACGCGCACGGTATCGCCTTGAATCGAAGCTTGAACTTTAAGCTTCGAGTCTTTAATTAGCTTCACGATCTCGCGCGCTTTCTCAATCGGAATTCCCTGCTGCAGCGTGATTTTCTGGCGCACAGTCGATCCCGCGGCCGGCTCGATCGCCTGGTATTGCAGCCCTTTCAGCGGCACTTGGCGCTTCACCAGTTTGGTCTGCAGGACGTCGGTGACGGCCTTGAGTTTGTACTCGTCGGCGGAGGAGAGCACGATTGCCTCCTTCCCTTCCATACCGATATTCGACTTCGAGTCCTTTAAATCAAAGCGCGTGTGAATTTCTTTGAGCGCCTGCTGGATCGCATTCGCCACCTCCTGCAGGTCGATCTTACTCACCACATCAAATGAATTCTCGGAGGCCATAGAGGATTGTGTAGCACTCTAGCTTAATTGGTTCTGCTGCAGGATGCACCTGTGGCGATGTCGGTCGTTGGTAGTGGGTCGATTTGAAGTTGACCCACCACCTGGTCGTTGGAATGGGTGGGCTTGGAAGCACGGTTTGGCAGATAACGATGGGACGAACGAGGTATTTCGTGATTTCGTAATTTCGTGATTTTGTGTCCTTCAATCACGAAATGAAGCACACTCCGAAGGTACACCGCACTGCCTTCATCTCATGGTCGTTGAGGGTTCGACACGAAGTCTATGAAGCTTCCTGCTTGCCCACGTCTTCGCTAGTAGTGTCACGCTGCGGCCCCATTTTGGACTGAGCTGCGTGCATGGCGCGCTGCGCCTGCACGATCTTGTGCACCACGCCTTCGCTGAGGCCAAAGCGGCGAGCGATGTCGGGGGGCCGCACACCCATCTCGCGCAGCCGAAAGATTTTTTGTTTTTCGACGTCTGTGAGTCGGAAAATCGCCTTGATCATAGAGCGCCGACATTCTGCACACAGCACTGGAAATTGTGCAGTGGGTCGGAACCCGCGAAGTAAATAGCGCTGTGCTAGTGCTTCGTTCTATGGCTGGACAAAGTGGACGACGTGACACGTGCGCTTCACGTAGCTAAGCTTTCGGGGCACATCGCGCAGAACATTCGATTGACATTTCTTCGCTGCGACAGGCAAACTACCGATTCAATTCAACAGGCGTATTCCCATGCAATTCGGGGTTTTGCGGGGAGCTATACTGTCGCTTCGGAAAAGCAATTCATGACCTTAGAACGGGTCTCATACACGCTGGAATCCACACTCGACAGCGTAAACAAGGCAGAACAGACGGCCGAAAAACTGGCGTCGAAGATGCCTTTTGATGACGAAGATTGCCATCGAATCGCAATGGCTGTGCGTGAGGCGGCGGTAAATGCTGTGCTTCACGGCAATGCCTACGATCCGAAGAAGAAGATGATGGTGTCTTTTGAGAATACGGGCGATGCCCTGGTGATCACGATTTCAGATCAGGGACGCGGATTGCGGGAAGAAGATATCCCCGATCCGTTGGCGGAAGAAAACCTGCTGAAGCAGTCCGGACGCGGCATCTTCTTAATCCGCTCATTCATGGACGAGGTGCGCTTCCGCAACCTGGAGCCTGGAACAGAAATCACGCTGATAAAACATACCGGCCATTCCACAGAGGGGGCCTCGGAGGGACGACAGTGACAATGAAATCAAATAGCCGTCGCGTTGACGGCGTGACCATCATGGATCTCAGCGGACGCATCACCCTCGGCGAAGGCAGCGTCATGCTGCGCGACCAGATCCGCGAGCTGCTCGGCAAGGGAGAAAAGAAGATTCTGCTCAACCTTGGCGATGTGACCTACATCGACAGCTCCGGCATCGGCGAGCTGGTGAGCGCCTTCACGACGGTTCGCAACCAGGGCGGCGAGCTCAAGCTGTTGAACCTTACTAAGAAGGTTCATGATCTGCTGCAGATCACCAAGCTGTACACCGTCTTTGACGTCAAAGACGACGAGGCTTCTGCAATTAAGGCCTTCACGAAATAGCCAATCTGCCTGATCGCCTTCGCCAATAGATTTGAGAGGGCACAGTTCAACCGCCCCATTACGATTCTAGGCTTTTATTTTTCGAGCGCCGGAGGCGTGACACTCCCATAATGAGTGTCGGAATTCCGGCGCTCAACGTGTTTGTGGGCGTTTGAACGGCACGACTCGAAGTCGTGGCCCTGTTGAACGATTGTGCGGGCTAATGCTCTAGCACCGATTCTGGTCGAGCTATTCGATGCTTCTATGCTTTGACACGCGTCATTCTGCAGATACTATCCTTCCAGCACACTCATGTCGCGCAGGAGCTTGAGGACGAAGGCAAAGAACGCGAAGCACCACGTAACCATTCGCGAAGTAGCGAAAGCCGCCGGCGCTTCTGTGTCCACCATATCCGCGGCCCTGAACAACTCCGACTATGTCAGCGCGGAGATGCGCAGCCGCATTGAAGATGCAATCAAACAACTGAAGTATCGCCCGAACGATCTCGCGCGCGGTCTTCGGTTGCAGAAGACACACTCGATTGCCATTGTGGTTCCCGATCTCTCGAACAACTTCTACGTCGACCTCGTGCGCGGCGCCAAGGACTACTCCGCCTCGGTGAACTACACCATTCTGATTGGCGACTCTCGCGAAAGCTGGGATGAGGAACGAAATTACCTCGACTCCTTTCATCGCCGCCGTGTGGACGGAATCATACGCGTTCCCGCCATCGAAGCGGTTTCTAAGAGACTGAAGCCCATATTGGGAAATCTCCCGGTTGTCTACGCCGATCGCTACCCTGCTGCGGGCAACGGAGCACTTGGGCGAGTCGGAGTTGACAACACTCTTGCCGCGGATAAAGCTACGCGCTACCTGCTAAGTCTTGGACATCGGAAGATCGGCATCATCTCCGGCGATACCTCAAGTGGAACTTCCGCCGACCGACTCAAAGGGTTCCTGCAGGCGATGCGCAGCGCAAAAATTAAGCAGGAACGCTCCCTGATCCACTCCGGCCACAACGACATGGATAGCGGACATCACCATGCCATGCAGTTGCTCGAAGGAACGCCGCGTCCGACCGCTATTTTCTGCACCAATAACATGATGGCACTGGGCGCACTTGCAGCCATTCAGGAACTCGGGTTAGCGTGTCCGGATGAAATCAGTTTGCTCGGTTTCGACGATTTCTACTGGTCAACGCTGCTGCGTCCGCGGCTCACGGTTGTGCGGCAGCCCGCGCGCGAGCTTGGTACTGTCGCCGCTCGACTGCTGATCGATCACCTGGAAAAACGAGCAAAGAATGTAAGCCCGGTTCTGCTCGCAACCGAACTTGTGGTTCGCGATTCCTGTGGCCCGCCGAAGCATATTAGCGATTAGCGCGAACACTGCCGGTCATGAACGATCGGACTCTGCCACTCACCGGATTTGCGGTTATGATGCATGCGAACGAGAGCAACACATCTGTGATGCGTTGGAATTTCAGGAATGCTTATCGCGCCGGTGCTCTCGTTTTCATCGCCGCGTTTTCTCTCGCCAGTTTTTCCCAAAAAACTCATGTCCGCAAATCGCAGCAACCCACTCCGCCTGTAGCGCCTCCTCCGGCTGCCAGGGAAATCGTGCGCCGGGCCATGCAGCGCGATGTCTCAAATTGGGAGCAGGAGAAGAACTACACCTTCATCCAGCACATTGAAAAACGAGAATTGAACGCTGATGGCAGCGTTAAATCCAACAAATCCGAAACCGAAGAGATCATCTTCCTGTACGATCTGCCCTACGCTCACCTGATTAAACGCAACGATCGGCCGCTCTCAGACGCCGAGGCGCGCAGAGTCGAAAAAAAGTTGAACGACACGATGGAAAAGCGTCGTACCGAAACTCCTGCTGAACACGAGAAAAGACTCGCGGAGTTCGAGAAGCGGCATCGTGAAGAACATGAGTTCCTGCTCGAAGTCCCCGACGCATACGATTTCCGCATCGTAGGCGAGGAAACCTTGAACGGACGTGCAGCCTATGTCATCAGCGGCGAACCCCGAGCGGACTTTCGTCCGAATTTAAATGCCGCGCGAGTATTGCCGAAGCTGCGCCCGAAATTATGGATCGATAAAGCTGAGTTTCAATGGCTCAGAATGGACGCCGACGTAATCGATACCATTACCTGGGGAGGCTTTCTGCTTCGGCTGCATCCCGGTTCCCATATTGAAATCGAACAAACGCTCGTCAATAACGAGGTCTGGCTACCTCTGCATGCGCACATCGGATTCGACGCGCGCGTGGCGCTGGTGAAACCGATCCGGCTCGACATCGATGCGGTGTTCAGCGATTACAAGAAGTTCCGCGCAGAGTCGAAGATTATCTCTGTAGAGGAGGTTCAGCACTAGTGAAGCGGCGTCCTGCAGGCGTAAGCGTTATCTCGTTTTTCTATTTCCTCGGAGCTGCCGGATACACGGCGCTGCTGATGGCCTGGTTATTTGCTCGATTATCGGTGATCGGCTTTATCGAAAGCGCAACGCCGTCCGCCGAACTCGGACCGACGCTTTTGCTCGATTTTCCGGGAATCGTAACCGCCTACTTCGTAGTCACGGCCGTTTTCTGCTGCTGGGTCGGCATCGCGCTGTGGAAGCTGCAGCGCTGGGCGTGGTTTGTGACTTGCGCTTTCGTCGTATTGTCCTTTGTGCTGGATGTGAGCCTCTTCGCTCGCATGTTCCGCCACCTTCCACCAGTACTGCTCGCACTTGGCACTCTGCGCTTTTGTTTCCTGATCCTGATCCTCGCCTACTTCAGCCGCACGCGCGTGCGCAACGCTTTTGGCCTCGTTCGGTCAAATGCCGCAGTGCACTCGACGCGCTGAATCTAGTCTCAATCACAAACCTTAACGTCTTCCCTGGCCTGGCTTCGATAATCTGTGAGTTTCGCTTCGTTGCGAATTCTTGCGTCTGCATTGCAGAATGCGAAGGGCTGTTGTCAGCTTGTTTTCTCCCCGGAGGATCAAAAACATGCGTCGGTTGATTACCAGATTCTTTATTCTCGCAGCGCTTGTTTGCGCAAGTTGGAGCGGCCTGTATCCCCAGGAGCAGCACTCGGGTGAGTACACCAATGGCGCTTCGTACTTCCCAACCGTGCTGGCTCCTTACAAGGCGCATCACGTCGCCGAGCCGAACCTCACCAATTCCGCACGAATCAACACGTTGATCCAGAACGGAAATATTAGGCTGTCACTCGACGACGCCATCACGCTGGCGCTCGAGAATAATCTCGACCTCGTGATTGCTCGTTATAATCTCCCGATCGCCGACACGGATATTCTGCGCACCAAATCGGGCGCAAACGATCGCGGCGTGAATACAGGAATCGTGCAAGGAACTCCGGGCGCAGGAGTAGCCGGAATCGGCGGTGGTACGGCAGGGGGTGGCGCCGGAGGAACTGTTGCCGCCGCGGGTGGCGCAGGCACCGGAACAGGAGGACTGGTTTCATCGACTCTCGGAGTTGGACCGCCCGTCGATTCTTTCGACCCGCTCCTCATTTCCACCCTCGGATATCAGCACACCAACACGCCGCAATCGAACACCGTTATCAGCGGTGTCCCTTCACTGCTCCAAGGCACCGGGGAAGAAAACTTTGGATATCAGCAAGGATTCTCAACCGGAACGCTGCTGAATGTAACGTTCAACAACTCGCGCGTGACTTCGAAT